>NC_014219.1:3300000-3592487 GCF_000093085.1 [Bacillus] selenitireducens MLS10
GGTCCTTTCCTTCACAAACATCTCTATTCTGATGCAGCATGACTGATCGTTTCTTGACTGGTTGATATTCCAAATTCTACATGATACTCCGCATGCTATTATATCAGATTACTCGTCAGACCGGTAGGTGAAACAGGAAGTTTTCCAATTTTTTTTAGAATTACCTCTCCCGGCAGATTGTATCCCCCGCATGCTAATGGTAAAATGAGGTTTGCGCGTTTTCTTGTACATACTTTATTAGACGCAGTCTGTCAGACGAAGTTACACGTCTTTGCATTTTCTTTAGAACCATTACATAGATTCGTTGTGGGCATTTCCCCATTCGCCCACTTTCGGGCCTATCTGTCAAAGGAGTTCTGCTCATGAACATTGTTATTTCCGGATTTTACGGCCTCGGCAATACCGGTGACGAAGCGATCCTTGAAGCGGTGATCAGTGAGATTCGCCGCAAAGATCCCGCCGCAGCGATCACCGTCTTCTCCCTGTCACCGGAAGAAACGGCAAAGCGCCACAACGTCCACGCCGTCTATCGCGGCTGGCGGCATGCCAATAAGCAAAAATTCCAGGCACTGAAAAAAGCGGATGTGCTTGTAAGCGGAGGCGGCGGTCTCCTGCAAGACCGGTATCCGACGAAGATCATCTCAGGTCCGCTTCCTTATTATCTGCTTGTCGTCCTCTTGGCCAGGCTCACCGGGACCCCGGTGATGTTCTTCTCCCAGGGGATCGGACCAGTGTCGTCACGGTACGGGCGATTCCTCATGCGAACCCTTGGGAATCTCCCCTTCCTCATCACCGTCCGCGATGAGGAATCAAAGGTCCTGGCAGAGTCCCTCGGCATCAAAAAACCGATTGAAGTCACGGCTGATATCGTCTTCGCACATCCGAAAGAGCCCTCTGAGCGCTGTGAAGCGTCGCTCCCTGACGGCATGGGCACGAGAAAGCGGATTCTCGTATCCGTAAGACCCTGGTTCAGCGACACACATCATTACGACGCCCTTGCGAGAACATGCGACCGGCTCCTTGATGACGGGTATGAGCTGGTGTTTATCCCGATGGAAGGTAAACACGACGTGAAGGCATCGAGAGCTGTCACGAAACGGATGATGAACGGAGACAGTCCGCATGTAGCCATACTGAAAGAAGATTTCCTGCCTCATGAGTATCTCTCTTTCGTCAAGACCGGACATGCGCTGATCGGTATGCGGCTTCATTCACTGATCTTCGCGGTGCTTCAGGGCATCCCTCACACCGCCATCAGCTACGATCCAAAGGTGATGCAGCTGATGCGGAGAACAGGCCTTGACGGCTATGCCCTCCTTTTTGAATCACTCACTGCCGATGAGCTGACGGATACGGTTCACCGCATGCTCTTGGATCACGCATCTATACAGGACGTGCTCCGGACAGAAGAGCCAGCTCTCCGCCTCGAAGCGGAACAAAATGTGGAACAGCTGTACGAGAGCCTGTCCAGCGTAAAGAAGAAAAACAGCAACTGATGAAGGATGTGCACGTACTATTATGAAGATATTAATCACAACCATCCATAACTATCCCCATTCCGGCGGACTTTCTTCACATGTCACGACGCTCAAATCAGGGCTTGAAGCCCTCGGTCACGAGGTCGATGTTTTTTCCTTTCAGAAGATCCCGAATTGGAAGACCCTTTTCATGGTCGAGCGACCGACGTTCTTTTTGAACCGGATCCGCATCGGGAAAGGGACATTGTTTGGACGGCGCATGCGTCAGAAACTGTTCACTCAGGTCCTCAAGCAACACGGCAAAGAATACGACATCGTCAACGCCCAGGACATCTTTGCCACGCTTGCATCCCTCGAAGCTGGTCTCCCCACCGTCTCCACGGTACACGGCTACCTCTCTTTTGAAGCGGTGAGTAAGGGGATCGTGCTTCCTGACAGCCCGGAGTCCCGCTATTTGCAGGAGATTGAGAAGGTCGCTTACACGAAAACGATGCAGGTCATCACGGTGGATGAACGGATTCGTGACTATGTGCATAATCTTTCCGGAGTGACCCCTGTCAAAATTCATAATTTCATTAATCCGGATCAGTTCAAGCCGGTTCCTGACGAGCTCGCTTCACTGAAGCAAAAGCTCAGCATCAGCCCGGAGACGAAAGTGCTCCTTTGCCCGAGGCGCCTGACGAAGAAGAACGGCGTGATCTATCCGCTGAAGGCATTAAGGCAAATCCTCGATACCTACCCGGATACTTTGCTCATCTACGCCGGTAACGGCGAGGAAGAGGACAGGCTCACAGCAGAGATCAAGCAGCAACATCTCAAACAGCACGTCCGGATGCTCGGTGCGATTCCCCACGAGGCTATCGTCGACTACTACTCCGTCGCCGACGTCGTCCTTGTGCCGAGCGTGCACTCCGACGGGGTTGAAGAAGCGACGTCCATCTCTGCCCTTGAGGCAATGGGCTCCTGCTCGCCGGTGGTGGCCGGTGCTGTCGGCGGTCTGAAGGAGATCATCGACCACGAAGAGAACGGACTCCTCGTACCGGAGAAAGATGAAACGGCACTCGCTGAGGCAGTCATCCGTATCCTCGGCGATCCGGAATGGGCCAACGCCATGGCCGACCGGGCCCGCGCCAAGATTGAGACCACATACTCACACGTCGCCGCTGCAAAGAAGTACCTCGCTATCTATGAGGCGACACTCGAAAAGGGCGGAGGTCGCTCATGAGTCAGCTTCGAAAATCCGCCCTATTACTGACGTCTCTTGCCATTACCGTCAAACTCGCCGGCTTCTTCCGGGAAGCCGTCCTCGCCAGGGAATTCGGCGCAAACGAGACGACGGATGGCTATTTGCTTGCTTTCTCACTGATTACGCTGATGGTGGCCATGCTCGCCACCGGCTTCAGCAATGTCTTCTTGCCGCGCTACGTGAAGGACCGCAAGGAAGATCCCGTTGCGGCAGAGAAGATGGCAAGCGGTGTGTTGAACATCATCGTCTCGGTGATCATCGTCCTCTCCTTTATCGGAATCCTGTTTGTCGACCGGCTCATTCCGATGCTGTTTGGCTCGATGGATCCTGTGACGGAGGCCGTCGCCGTCAATACGACCAGAATCTTTCTGATTTTCGCTGTGATCATTGCCATCAACGCCATGTTTGAAAGCTATCTTCAGGCAAGACGGATCTTTGCACCCGTGCAAGTATGGAAACTGCTTTCGACGCTCATGGCCGCCGTCTTCGCTCTTTTGTTCTCCGACGTATGGGGGATCTACAGCCTCGCATACGGGTTTATCTTCGGTGCCGGGATCGGACTGATCGTCCAGGCTGCCGCTTTATTTAAAGGCGGCTTTCGCTGGCAGCCGGCGATTTCGTTCAATGAACGCTCGACGTTCTTTATCATGCTCGCACCTGCGCTCATGAACTCCGTGGTCGGTCAGGTCAATCTGTTCGTAGACCGGATCTTCGCCACGAATACCGTCGGCGGGGCCGTCACGTACCTGAACAACGGATCACTCCTCGTCAGTGTTCCGCATACGCTCTATGCCTCGACGATGGCTGCGATCTTTTTCACCCTGCTCTCTGAACAGGTGAACCAGCGTAAGCAGTTTGAAGATACGGTGCAGCGCGCGGTCATGGTCACGATGGTGATTCTCATGCCGATTTCTTTCGGCCTTCTCGCCATCGGGCAGGACGCCATCTCGTTTATCTTTGAACGGGGCGCCTTCACCGCGGAAGATACGCTGAAAACCTATCAGACGCTGATGTTTTATTCACCGATTGTCGTCTTGCAGGGGATCCAGTATATTCTCTCCAAATCTCTGTACGCAAGGCGGCAGACGACACTCGTCCTGAAGATCAGTGCAACAACGATCCTGCTGAACGCCGTCGCCAACTGGTTCTTCGTCCAGTGGCTTGGCTATCCGGGCCTTGCCTTGGCCTCGGCGCTTATCTCGGTCTACTTCGTCACAACGACGAGCTGGTTTGTTTACAAAGACCTGACCGACCGGCGATACAGGGATTTCTGGAAAGAATTCATGGCTGTTCTTGTCCCTGCAGGGCTCATGGGGCTCTCGGTGTTTCTCATCCGGCAGTTTGTACCCTGGTTCGATATGATACCGTCTCTCATGGTTATCCTCATTCTCGCGCCAGTTGGTGCGGCCATCTATTTTGCTCTGATGTGGATATTCCAGCGCAACAAAGTGAAACGGGTCATTTCCATGGTCCGACGAAAACGCACCTGAATAAAAGCTGTTGGGCCTGTATGAACTTACCCGTTCATACAGGCTTTTTGAGTGCTATAGGAATGTTTAACTCTGTTAATGGATTATCGTATAAGTGCAACTAAGGTTTTCTGGTTCTTTGTTAAAAAAGCCAAAAAAACGCCTCCGACGGTAAAACGTCGAAGGCGTTCGTGCTGTATTCAGGCGTTGCTTCGTCAGCCTTTGTCTTCAAAATCAGTTAAGAATTCTGTGCAGGAATGCTGCGAAGTGTGCGCGGGTCGTAATGACTTCCGGACGGAACGTATCATCCGTGTAGCCCTGAGTGACACCGGAGTGATAGAGCGCCCGAATCGCATCGTAGCTCTCACTGTCTGAACTGACATCCGTTAATGGAATGTCCTGATCCGCAATTTCAATTTCTCCGGCGAGATCGTATGCTGCGTAGAAAATCATCGCCATTTCCTCGCGGTCAACCGGCTCCTGTGGCCCGAATGATCCGTCTTCTTTTGTCTCCATAATCCCATGGTCAAGAAGGGCCTGGATATCTTCGTATCCGGTTACGTTACGGGATACGTCGGTTGGCATGTTACCATCTGTCGCGTCAAGACCGAGTTCGCGGTTGACCATAATGGCTGCCTGCCCCCGGGTAATCTCCTGTTCAGGACGGAAGAAGGAGTTCGGGAACCCGCGTATAATCCCGCGCTCGCTCAGTTCTGTGATTTCATTGAGGGCCCAGTGCTTGCTGTTAATGTCGTAATACTCACCCTTCGGCAATTCAGGGAACTGCGGCTCAGGCTCCGGTTCAGGCTCAGAAGGTTTCTCTTCTTGAACCGTCTTGGCCGGTTCCGGTTCTTGAATGATCCGACGGGCTCCTGTGTAATGCGCGCCCCAGTAAGCATTATCTAGAGAGACGACGGCTACGCCGCGGCTGCTTTTTGCGCTGATGAAGTGATTGTTGCCTACGTATATGCCTGAGTGGGAAATGCCGGATTTGTATGTTCCGCTGAAGAAGACGAGGTCACCCGGCTGGAGATTGCCTCTTGATACCGGCACTCCAAGCTGATACTGTCCTGCCGACGTCCTCGGCAAATCGATGCCGAAGTGGCCATAGACATATCTCAGATAGCCTGAGCAGTCAAAGCCGGAAGGTGTCGTACCGCCCCATGCGTAAGGTGTGCCTTGAAATTGTCTTCCGTAGTCAACGATATCCTGACCCAATGACGACGCTTCTGCTTCTGACGGCTGAATCCATGCGAACATCATCACGACTGCGAGCATACTGATCATAATTTTTCTCAACATTCTCCACCCCAAAATTTTGATTATATGTACGGCTCTTTTCAATGCCACGATCAGTTTATCACAAAGGGCACGGTGAACAGGTTACAGTTCCGTTACGTTGCCGTTACAATCTCAAAAATGATGAAAAAAATGGACTGTGAGGATCCCGACACAAAAAAACGCCCGAAGCCATACCGGCTCCGGGGTTCTGTCAATCACTCAGTTTCTTTCTCTTCCTGAATCTGTCGGATTCCTTCTTCGATCATGCTGAGAGCTGATCGCTCTGTCAGGTCCGGCGACTGTTCGAATCGGTTCTTGATTGATAGCATGAGCTCCTGCAAATCTGTGGGTGTCATTATTTACGCCCTCCCTCACCGTTTTCTTCAAATTAACACAAAACGGTGAGGGATGTTGTCGAATGCTGTCACTTCCCTGCAACTTATTTTATTCATCATCTCGTCCGGGGTGACGCATAGAGAAACCTTGCGAACTGATTCCGCTGCACAGGCTGATCGCTCCGGAACGTCCCATCCGGGAATCCCCTGGTGATCTCCTGCTCAAAGATTGTGTTGATGGAGCGGTACGCGGACTCATTGGGATGAATATCCGAAAAAGCAAATGAAGCCGTCATGGCCGGTTCGTAGTCAGAAAACCAGGCGTTGGCCAGCATAATCGCCACCTCGCCGCGACTGATGTTGGCACCCGGACGGAAGGTCCCGTCTCCGTACCCACCGATGATTCCTGCTGCCTCGGCAGCCCGGATCGCTTCAAAAGCAAAGCTCTCGGTCGACACGTCACTGAACGGCGCAGGCGCATCACCGCCCTGAACATCAAGTCCCAGGGCTCTCACTATCATTGTGACCGCCTCGGCGCGGGTAATATTCACGTAGGGGCGGAAACTGCCGTCAGAGAAGCCTTCGGAAATGCCGGCACTGTTCAGGAAATACACGTCTCTGTGATACCAGGATAAGGGCTTCACATCGTTAAATCGCTTACCTTCCCGGCTGAAGAGGGGACTCGCTCCCGTAAACCGGAGCGTCTGATCCTCTTCAAGAAAGACCTCGTACACATGCTCTCCACCCGGCACATAATCCCGGAAAACCGGCCCTGAGAGCCCTTCAGCGATGACGATGCCATTACGGAACAGCGTGAATCGCTCTCCTTCAAGAATCGACAGATCAAGCTTCAGCGCACCGTCTTCTTCCTGGGTGAGGGGAATCACGGTCCCTTCCTCATTTCCCCTCGATACCGGCACCTGCACAATCCCAAAGCCAAAAGCTTCGTTACGGGCTGACGTATTCCCCGGCTGATCGGCATTTGCCGTCACCACATCGATCAGATCCCGGCGGTTCAAATGCGGGTAGCGTTCCTGATACAGGGCAAATATGCCCGCCACGAAAGGAGACGCCATCGATGTGCCGCTTTTCACCGAATATCCCTGACGTCCGTGAAAATTCCGGCTGAGAAGATCCGTACTCAATATCCCCTCGCCAGGGGCAGACAGAAGGATCTCAGGCCCAAAGGCCGAAAAGAGCGACGGCATCCGGTCCGCGTTCACTGAAGAGACTGCAATCACATCCGGATGCTTCGCCGGATACATCACAGGACGCTGCGGTTCATGAATGTTACCCGCCGCACCAACGAGGGTTATGCCTCTGGCCGTCGCATACTCTATCGACTCATTGAGCATACTGTGGCTGAACTCCGTTGTAATACTGAGGTTGATGATATCGACATTCTGGGTGATGGACCACTCAATCCCTGTAATGACGTCCGAGATTCGTCCGTCTCCATTCTCATTCATCGCTTTCACGACATAAAGATCCGCCCCTGGTGCGATCCCTGTCAGATCGTCACGTCCCTGAGCGTTGATGATACCGGCGACGTGCGTGCCGTGACCGTTGTCATCCTGATAACCGTTCTGACACCCGCCGGTCATGGTGATCGCGCACGTTCCCCTCACGTAGGAGAGATTCGGATGCCACCGCTCAATCCCGGTATCGATGACACTGATCGCCACCCCTGATCCGTCCCCGTCCATCGCTCCGCGGCGGGTATGGTTCACTGTCTCAAATCCCCATTTATCCGCTGGTGTAATGCCAATTGAGACCATCATATCCTGTGAAACCTCGCTGAGACCCGGCACACCGCTCTCAAGCCCGGCTACCTCTTCTTCAGACAGATGCAGAGAAACCCCGGTGATGCTGTCGTGCACGGTGTAGGATTCCTCATCAAGGGTTTCGATCCATGCATCTCTTGACTCTTCTGAATCAAACTGAAGGATATACGGCTCATCGTTCCCGGCTGCATAGGCACCTGTCACACTGAACCCCATCATGATGATGCATGCCACTGCTATTCGAATCGATTGTCTCATCATCCTCCATCACCCTCACCCGTTTGTCGTTGTCTTTATCATACCTTAAGTCCAGCACAATCAATAGCACAAAAAACCGGACGGCCTAAATCTTGCCCGTCCGGCGGTTATTCTTCCTCAATATTGCACAATCACTTTGCAAAAGGCACTTCTTTGACATACGAACTGTGGATATAGGCACGCTTGTGATCTTTATGATCGGCTGTGACATGGTACCACGTTGCCCCGTTTGGTGCCTTGGCTTCATCAAAGATGATCACCGGCATTGCGCTTCTCGCATACTGATACAGCACATTGTTCTTCGTGCTGTCCGGTTCAGTCCTCACGTTCAGTCCGCTCACCGTCGTCTCGGCAATCCGGTAGCGGACGAAATCCTTACCTCCAAGATAGCGGTCCGCCCTGAACATATGACCGGCGATCTTCTGTCCCCAGAACATGTCTGACGCGTAGCGGACGTTGGCCCCGACCGCCTTCGTGCCCGGAATCGCTCCCTGGAAACGCTGTGTCAAGAGATTCCCGGCCGGATTATAATGCATATAGCCGTTCAGCATATAAGTAGACGCAAAAGACATTGTAGATTCTCTGACGGTATCAAAACGCGATGCATTCACATAAGGGTCACTGTCCGTTGCTCTTATCCCGTAGAGATTATTCGTATCCCTGGCGATGACACTGTTACCAAATGCGCTTTCATGAGCTGCAGCCCCGAGAATAAAGAGGGCATTCACACCATAACGCGCCTCCGCTTCTTTCAAGTATTTGCCCATACCCTGCATCTTACTCGCAGATCCAGCATGTTCTCTGATGTAATGATCAAGCTCTTCAGCGGTATAACGGCTCTCGGATTTAATCGGAAGCCGGTTGAAGTACTGGTAGGCCTCACCTGCCTTCTCGCCGTTTCCTGTGTAGAATGTTCCGCCGTCTTCACTGTAATAACGCTTACCTGTCTCCATGAAGGACGGTGCCTTGCCATATGTGTAAGATACATATCTCCCCTGATTCTGATTATAACTCGGATCATAAAGACGATGAACAAGAAATCCGTTCGTCGCTTTGACGTAGTGATTGCGCTCTGTGGCCTGCTGGGACGGAATCAGTTCAAACTCTCCGGCACGGACGTAGCCTGTACGTCCGGCGACGGATACCTTGATGTGGCGTTCATCTCCGCCGAGGTATGTCAATTCAGATGTAAAGCGGTGATCAGAGGTAATATACGTAAACGCTGAGAGGAACGCACCGTTGTCGTAGACGGAATAAACATTGTTGATCGCTCCCGGACGATTGTTCGGACGGACGATGCCGCTCTGCATATGGACGATCTCGCCGTCATTCAAAATGAGGTCCGAACGGGCTCCACGGTTCTTGTACGCATCTTCAAAGGATTCATAGCGACCAGAGCGAGTCGTAATCGAGCCGTTTTGACTGATCACCGCCAACTGATAAGAGCCGCTGCCTTCATCTGGCTGATCGCCACCTGAGAGGTCCGCTCCTGTTTCGATCACCGTCAGCATCCGGGAAAGGAAAGCGGCGGCGTGACCACGCTGGGCGTTGTCATTCGGTGCGAAAGTGCCGTTCGTGTTCCCGCGGATGATCCCGAGTGATGTCACGTAATTCACGGCTTCGGTAAAACGGCGGGAGATTTGGTCTTTATCCATGAAATCCGGGACGTCAATTGTTCCGACAATCGTCCGGTAACCGAGATGCTCGAACGCGCGGTCGATCATGACCGCCATCTGCTGGCGTTCGATCTTGTCGTCCGGCCGGAAGGTGCCGTCGTCATACCCGCTGATAATTCCGGCTTCATAAGCTGCCGATATGGCTGATACAAATTCGTCACGGCCCGGGAGGTCCGTAAATGGCGCTTCGTCGTCCGCTTCCTGAATGTCGAGGGCGCGGTAGAGGATCACCGTAAATTCAACCCGTGTAACCGGTTCGGTGTGCCGGAAGGTGCCGTCCGGATAGCCCTGCATAATCTCTTTGTCAATCATTTCTGTAATATACCCTTCGAGAGAGCTTCCTTTATAACCCGCCTCGGCGGTTCCGGGCACGATGAGAACACTGACCATAAGGAGGGCGAGGAGCATCGTCTGGATCTTCATCAAAGTCTTCATTGGTTTTTCTCTTCCTTTCTGCGCTGAAGATGGGTCCGGTGTTTACAGAAAACAGGCTGCCGCAAATACCCGTGCAACCTGTCCTTCTGTATCGTCATCAGTTGTTCCGTGAGTAGTCGATGGTACCCTGCAGGAGTGCTTCTGCCATGCCGTAACGAAACGATTCCGTGCGCATGCGCGCCGCCTCTTGCGGGTTCGTCATGAAGCCGACTTCCACGAGAACGCTTGGCACACGGTTATTGAGAAGCACGCCGAGACCGTTCGTAATGTTGCTCAGATCGGTATCTCTCGCTGCTCCGCGACGCCGGTCATGCAAGTTCATGTCATTGACCATCCGGCTCAAAAGCGCATCACCGAGAGCCTTGCTTTTCGCCGCTTCATGACGGACATTATAAAAGACTTCCGCTCCGTGGGCGGTACTGATTGCCGCATTCGCATGGACGCTGATGAACGCGTCTCCTCCTGACGCATTGGAAATCGCGACCCGATCCGACAGGGTTAAAAACACATCTTCCGTTCGCGTCATCACCACATCCGCTCCTGCCTGCATAAGCTTCAGCTGAAGCATGAGGGAGAGATCAAGGGCGAGGTCTTTCTCGAGAATTCCGTTGCCGCTTCCGCCGCCGTCTCTCCCGCCGTGGCCGGCATCAACGATGATCGTCTTGCCCTGAAGGGCATTGCCGTACTTCGTCCGCTCATGTTTACGGATAAAGCTCATCGACACGTAAGCGGTGGTTCCTTTGTATTCAATTCTCGCCCAACCGTTGCTTTCATCGAGGATCTTAACCGGTGAGTATTTCGGAAGTCTGCCGATCGGATCTCTCGTCGTATTCGGAAGCGGTCTGACGTTCAGTGAAGAAGCTGTCACTTCTCCAAGCTCGAACTCTTCAGAGGTTGAGGCCATCCGGAAGTCTTCGTTCATCGACCTCGCCATAAACAGGGCGAACTCCATCCGGGACATTTTGTTCGTCGGACGGAACGTGCCGTCCGGGTATCCGGCGGTGATCCCTTCGGATGCAAGAGTCTGAATTGCACCGTATGCATTCATCCCTGTTCCGACGTCAGGGAAACGGATCGGTTCTTCACCCATGGAAAGCTGGGGAAACGCATTGGCAACCATCATCGCCATCTGGGCTCTTGTCAGCTCTTCCTTCGGCCTGAAGGTACCGTCACCAAAACCGCTGATGACGCCGCGCTCATAAAGCGCTTGTATGTAACCGGAAAAATGACTGTGATTCACGACATCGTCAAAATCTGTCTGAACCGGTAAGTCCGACACACCGAGCGCCCGTCCAATAATGGCCGCTGCCTGTTCACGGTTCACAGGGCTGTCAACGCCAAAGGTCCCGTCAGAGAAACCCTGGACCACCCCTTCTCCAAGAAGAAAATTAATCTCGGTGTCGTGGTTTGGGTTGACGTCGGGGAAATTGTGCTGACCATGCACTTCGAGAGGCACGGCCAAAAGAAAAATCACTGCAATCAACGCTGTTAACCATGTATACGTTGCCTTTATCATCTCAGCCCTCCTAGAACTATTCGTTATTCTTCATCAATATATCACATATTGTCGTGAGTTTTATGCATCCAATCGACGATTTTTTAAAAAAGTGGTTTACAATTTGATTACATGGGAATATCAGAACTAAGAGTTGAAATCCACCACTTTCATCTCTCCCCCCTATCATGATATAGGAATTTGCTTCAAACCTTGCGTTTGAAGCAGGCGTCCGATCCCCCGTCCCTGGGGTCGGGCGCCTTTTTCTGCCTGATTTTAATTCCCTGTATTTGTATGTTACAATGAAGTCAGGAGGTGATAACGATGTCATCGATACATAAATCACTGCTTGTTTCGACCGTTTTAGCCGGTTCCCTGATCGGCCTGACCTCATACAATGACGTGCAAGCCGATGATGAATTTCCCGGTGATCCGGAGCCCGTCTGCGAGGAACTGCCCGTCACGGAGCGTAAGCAGCTTCTGACGGAAACAGCCCTCGACAGGGAGATTCCCCCGGAGATCCTGAAGGCCATCGCGATGCGGGAATCGTCGATGAATCAGTGTACCAGTGACGGGAAGCCGACCTACAATCTCAGCGATGACGACGGTGGGGTCGGGATCATGCAGATCACCATTGAAGAGGGCCAGACGATCAACGGCAGAGAGATTGACTTTGACCGTCTCGGATACGACACTGCCTACAATATCGAAGCAGGCGCGGATATGCTCTTAGAGAAATTGCGCCTCGTACCGCGGATTAACGACATGCGTCGTGATATTTTGGAACACTGGTATTTTGCAGTGCTTGCATACAACGGCCTGTCTGTCCGTAATGATGCCAATCAGTATGACGATCCATGGGGAAACGAGGACACGTATCAGTCCAAGATCTTCGCAAAGATCAACACCCACAGCATGATTTCAATTGATCCAATCCCTCCATACAATACGCACTACCAGCCAGGGAGCACGATCATCCGTTTTGATTCAACGCAAAAAGAATGGGATGTGTTTACCCCGTCTTCACAAATGTTTGACGCCGGAGACGAAGCCATCGTCATGAATGAATCAACAGATCCGCATACGAACAATTTTACCCGGCTCCGTGAAGGCGGCAACACCCAATCCCGCATTCTTGACAGATTCCCCTACTATACAGATGTCACCATTACGGGCGAACCTGTCTATACCGATGCGAACCGGGATAACCATTTTCTCTGGTATCCTGTCGAGGCAGGCGGTCAGACCGGCTATCTTGCCTCATCAAACCTGCGCGTGCCACGGGCACTCGACTTCGACACATGGGGGGACGAATCGGTTCCGGAAGTGGGTCTTGATAAGGTGTGGACTATTGAACTGAACGCTCCTGCCGATCCGGACAGCGTCAACCCGCGAAATGTTTATCTGCAGGATGAAGACGGCCTCGGCGTCTTTGCCGAAGTTGAACTTGCGGATGAACAGACAATCACAGTGACGCCGAGGGCCGGACTCACACCGGATACCGGCTACACCCTTCATGTTCAGGAGCTCGTAACCAAAGACGGAACAACGCTTGATGCAAACATAGAAAAACATTTCCGGACAGAGGCGGCGGGTGACTGAGCGCCCACCGTTCACTGTGACACAGATCCCTGACGTTGATCGGGGATCTGTTTTCTGTTCAAATTCAGATCCGGTCTGTATCCAAGAGACGATGTGTGGTATTTTAGTCAGAGTAAAAGGATACGTTGAGGTGGGAAAAATTCATGAATGATTTAACTGCACCGGAAAAGAAATTCAGACCTGAAATCGAAGGGACGAGGGCGCTCGCCGCGATCCTCGTCGCTGTCTATCATATATGGATCGGCACCGTCTCAGGGGGTGTGGATGTCTTTTTTATCGTGTCCGGGTTTCTGATCACCACGTCTCTCGTCCTCAAGATGGACCGTGACGGCGGGATTCGGGTCGGACATTTCTATGCGGGACTGCTCCGGCGGCTTCTGCCGATTTCACTGATTGTGCTGATGACGACAGGGATTGCCTCAATCCTGCTTCTGCCCCAGCTCCTTTGGAATCAGACCGCCTCTGAACTGATTGCGAGTCTGTTCTACTTCCAAAACTGGCAGCTTGCCTTTGACTCGGTGGACTACCTGGCACAGAACAATGAAGCGAGCCCCTTTCAGCACTACTGGGCCCTCTCACTGCAGGGACAGTTCTATCTCATTTGGCCATTGGTGATTCTCTTTGGTTACGCACTCGCCCGCAGGCTGCTTCATACTCCGCCGCGGTTGACGCTTCTGATGGTGTTTCTCATCGTCTTCGCCGCTTCCCTGGCCTATTCGGTGCACCTGACGGCTGTCAATCAGCCCTGGGCCTATTTTAATTCATTCGCCCGGGTGTGGGAATTCGCCATGGGCGGGATCCTCGCCCTGACGATTGCCATGGTTCGGCTTCCGAAGATGGTTAGCTTCTTTGCCGGCTGGCTCGGCGTTGGCATCATCGCATTCACCGGTACCCTCCTTCCGGTCGCAGATGTATTCCCGGGCTATGCCGCACTGCTTCCGACAAGCGGCGCGTTACTCGTCATGATAGCGGCTCAGTCGCCTTCCGCTTTTGGAGCCGCAACCATACTCGGATCGAGAGTCTTCACGTATCTCGGCAGTATTTCCTACGGATTTTACCTTTGGCACTGGCCGCTGTTTATCTTTTACCTCCGCTATACCGGAACGGATCAGCCGTCCCTCTTGGCAGGGCTTGCGATCATCGTGGCTTCGGCTTTTCTCTCTCACGTCTCCACCCGGATCGTGGAGGCGCCGTTTCGGCGCATGCAGCCGCAAAAGCATCTGAAGCGCATCACCTGGAGCCTCTCTGCCATGGCCACGCCTGTTTTGCTTCTTGCCGGCGGCTGGCTTCTGACGATTCATCTGATTCAAAGTGACGGCTCCTTTGCGACCGATACACATCCCGGTGCTTTGGCCATCCATAACGGACTCCTCGTCCCGGAGAATGTGGATCCGATCCCGTCGACGATTGATATCGAGAACGATATCCCGGCTTTTTACAGTGAGCCGGAATGCTATACGAGCTCTTACGCACCGGAAGTGGTTTCCTGTTCCTACGGAGAGACCGAGGACGCTGATCTTCGCATTGCCATGGTCGGCGGCTCTCACGTCGGGCACTGGTTTACGCCAATGGTCGAGATCGCCGAGCGGCATCATATCGAAATCGAGCTCTATAATAAAGATGCCTGCCGCTTTACAACCAGTGACTTTGACGGCCGGCTCACGGAATCATGCCTCGAATGGAACGAAGACATCATCGATGTCCTCAATGAGAGCGACCCGGATATGATCTTCACCACCGCCAACGTGGCAGGAGGACGTGTCGTGCATGCCGGCTATATCGATCAGTGGCGGCAGCTTGAACATGAGACGCCGGTGTTTGCGATCCGTGACAACCCGCGTATGCCGGCGAACATCCCACTCTGCCTCGAAGAACAGGGCGAAGAAGCATGCACACCGACACGGAACAGCGTCCTCTCCGACGTGGATCCGTGGGAAAACACCGAAGAACCGATCCCTGATCACACGTTCTATGCCGATCTGTCCGAGTATTTCTGCGACGATGACTGGTGTTATCCGGTGATCGGAAACGTCGTCGTCTACCGTGATGAGCACCATATCAGTGACACGTATGCCAAGACGCTGACGGAACCGCTTGAAGAGCATATCCTTGAGGCCCTCGATCATTTCTCACTCATGCCCGACGAAGACTGACGGAGGACTGAACAGGCATCTTCAGGGAAATATGACACCATTCGAGCAAGGGGGAGAAAGACCATTCGCGCAATTGGATACATAACGTCGTAAAGTGCGCCCCGGAAAATTTTCGGGGCGCATATTCATTATTCTGTCTGGGGATAACCCCCATGTCACTTTGCAATAAAGAATGGAATCCCTGTTTTATACACAAGTTTCGAGAATCATAATCGGTTTATCCACAAACTCTTGTGAATAACCGGTGGATAACTGACACCATTATCCACAGCACCACAAAAAATCAGCCCTTATTCTCCGGTAAGGAGCGGGCTGATTTCACGCTGTCCCCAAAACGCGGGGCGCAGCTCTTCATAAGGATTGACCGGGGCCAGGTGCACGACCTGCATATCGTCGTAGATCGTAAACTGTCCCGACAATGCCTCAAGATCCTCTCTCAGATTAAAGACTTCCCCTTCCGGAAGGCGCTCTCGCATGTCGTCACTGTACATCAGGTACGTCGTAAAATGATCGACATTCCCCCGGTGGAGGCTGATGAGTAGATCGTATGTCTGATTGAGAATATCCTGTCCATCAAGCTGGCTGTCATCGAGATCCACCCTCGGGGAAAGATGCTTCCCTTCAAGGAGATGATCCAAAATCAGATTCATATCGATGATCACTACGTCGGGGTTCATCCGTCTGATGTCGCGCATGATTTCCGAGTAAATCGGCATCGGACCGTGGTCCAGTTCCTCCGGCGGCATCTCTCCGGACTCCTGCGCTTCCTCGATCTGCTCTCTTCGGACTTCATCACGTTCATCACGAATATACGTTTCAACGCGCTCCGTATACTCGATAACCCGCTTTACCTCATCAGGATGAACGGTCGTCACATTCATCGTCTGATCCGTCCCATAATGGGCCACGGTGCCGTTACGCATACCCTGTACCCAGTCCGGGAACGCGGACCAGTCCGCTTCAAGATGTTCTTCCCACTGCTCGGCAGGCGGGTCTTCTTCGTCAATGGTGACGGTGGAGAGACCAAGCGCATACGGGTGCTCATGATCCCCGGGGTCTTCCTCGTCGTCATAACTGTTGCCCATCACCCGGGGTATGTCCGATTCGTCAGCCAGGGAGTCGCCGGTAAGAACGACGGTATGGACCGGTTCTTCCTCATCGAGCCGACGCATCGTGACACTTTGCTGTACGTTGGGCAGCCCGGACGTGAGGTCTTTTATTTCCCGGGAAATCCGGCTTTCTTCAATCCAGTCTTCCGAGAGAAACACGCCGTCAATGGATGTCCGTTGGCTGCCTGTCAAAGACTGATCCGGAGCGAGAAAAATCATCATCGCCATCACTGCGATAAAGAAGACCGGGGCAAAGAGTTTGCCTCCTAGTTTGCGCATCATTCGTCATCCTCCTCCCCGTTTACCGCATTCGGACCGCCGTCTGTCGTCCCGCCTCGGCGGGGATCGGCAAATCCCTGGATTGTATCGTCGGAGAAATCGACCCGGAGCGCCTGGATGGCCCCGAAGTACATCCCGAGGGTTTCAATACCCGGGTGGTACCCCCGTTCGTCGAGGACGTCGCGAATGAGCCCATATCTCTCCTCATACTCCTGGAAAACAGGCTCAAGCCGGACTTCATACCGCTGGTTCGACTGGTTATAGGCGAACTGGAACCTTGGCATCCGCTCAATGGACTCGGTCATCGTCATGTCGTACTGGCTGTAGTTGATCATGACCTGCGACATCATCATCGGAATACGTGCACCGCCCGGTGAACCGGCGCCAATCATCTCCGTAATGTCTCCCTCATCGCCACGTTCCATGAAGATCGTCGGTGTCATGAAGCTTCGCGGGCGTCGCTCCGGATACGGTTCATTGATCGATCCGACGGTATCACTGAAGTTACTGAGCTGATCGTTCAAGAAGAACCCTTTAAAGTACTCCCCGGATCCGAAGAAGTTGCTCAATGTATTCGTCGAAGAAACCATGCGTCCCTCTGCATCAATGATGACGAAGTGGCTCGTATTGACGTGCTGGTCAATTTCAGAGCGGGAATCGAAGAAACTGTCCGCGGAAACAAACAACCCTTCCGAATGGCGCACTTCCGTCCCGCCGTCCTGTTCAATCTCATCATTTGATCCGTCGAACAGCCGTTCTTCTTCCCGGCGTTCCAGTTCTTCTTGCCATTCGATGTATAGCTCTCTCGTTTTCGCCATGGATGTCAACTCTTCACCGCGCTCGCGCGCCCGTTCTGACGTCATTGGATCACCGTGATTGGTCAGGCGGTCCTGATAGGTGACAAAATTAATCCCGAGGATCTTTTCCATGTAATCGACGAAGTCTTCCACTTCAGCGATCTGCTCTTCAGCTGCCATGTCAGGCTCTTCCTGCTGAAAGCTCTGATCATTCAGTTCGTTCTCCGCATCCGCATCCTCTTCAGGTGCCTCAAGGGAACGTGCGGTTCCGGTTTCAGCCTGTTGGATCGGTGCATCAAACATAAAGTCCCGGACATTGTGGCTTCCTGTATCCATCAGTTCTGAGAGCTGCAGCGCCTGGATCAGCACCGGGCCACCGAGGGGCTCGGGAGCGGCGTATACCTCATAGTCCTGAAATAGACCCATGCTCGGCTCACGTTCGGTAATCACGCTGTAGTTTCGAAAATCCTCCATGGAGAGAAGCGGATAGGCCTCTACCATTTCCGGTGCGAGCTCTTCCATGAAATACCGGCTGAAACTGCCCTTGGCCTGAATATCTTCAAGGGTTCTTGCAAGCTCTTCTTGTATCAGTTCATCCCCCCGGGTAATAAAGCGGCTTCCAGGGTAGAAATGCGGAATGTCCGAGACGGAGAGCCGGGTCTGCGCATAGTAAAACCGGTCTTGTAAATAGCTGTCCGCTTCCACCTTGTAAAACTCATTTCTCTGTCCTTCTGCGGGAAGTGCAAGGTTGACTGCATCTTCAAGGAGCTCGGTCATCTCAAGCGTGGCAAACTCTTCATAGAGGTAATCCATCCCCATGAGAAAGCCCGGAATCCCGAAATCTTCCATATAATGACGATTCCCCCACTGTGCAGTCTCCCACTCGAGGGATTCGAGAATGCGAACCGCTTCTGCTTCCGTCTCGCTTAGGAGCGAATCCGCTTCTTCCTGCATTTCTTCCGCATCGCCCGCCGGCGCCTCTTCCGTTTCCGGCACTGCATCCTGATCATCCTCTGTATCCGTCACCCAGTTGCCTTCTTCATCAAGACGGGGAGTCGGCGTACCTTCAAAGCTTTCTTCTTCGTATGCCATGTCTGCCGCCCGGACAAGAATCTCATTGCCGGCAATGAAGCCCGGATTATCGATCAGGCTTTCTATGATCGTATCGAACGGTCCGCCTTCAGAAGCCGCTTCTTCCCCTGCATCTTCCTGCATGAAATCTGCCTCTTCGTCGGCCGTCCAGGCGCTGATGACGGCCTCTCTGACAAGGGCCCATTCTTCGTTCGTCGGCATATCGCCGGAGACGGTATCAAACCCGAGTTCCTCAGCGACCATGGCTGGGGTAAGGAGGGATCTTGGCGCTACTTCCCGGTAGTCAATGTAGTTTACTTCTTGTTCTGTGTCGTCTGTCGGGTCATAGACAACCATGGCTCCACCTCCGCCGATGCCGGAACCGTATGGCTCCACAACGCCGAGGGTAAACGCAACCGCAATCGCCGCATCGTAGGCATTTCCGCCGTTTTCCAGGATCTTCGTGCCAACCTGGACAGCTTTAGGATGGGCTGCACTGACCGCATAACCGCCTGTCGCCGTCACCGGCTCAAACGTGGTTTCCTGTGATTCAATGTCATCGGCGCCTCCGGGACTGACTTCCAAATAGGCAAGCACGAGCCAGATCGCAACGAGGGGGATTCCAATGACATTCGTCATGAGGCGCAAATACCTCGATGTATTTCCCATATCAGTCTCCCTCCTTCAGAATGCGGCTGTGGTCAAGGGTGATCGTAATCACACCATCCTCGTCTTTCGTCCACTGGTCATCTTCAAGAAATTTGGTATACATATTCTCCATCTGCAACCGGGCAAACGACATGTTGTTCACCGGCCGCGGCTGAGCATCACGAAGCGCGAACAGTCGAAGCGACACCGCAGCCGCGCCGTCGTCGGCAAGCTCATAGTAAGCGATCGTCGACTGCTTCGAACGGGACCAGCCCTGATCAAAGATAAAATTCCCTAGACTGTAAAAAACAATGGTCTCATCAAAGACTTCCACTGGTCCTGGCACGTTCGGGTTATGCCCGATAATGACGTCTGCCCCGGCTTTCGCCATTGCCTCGGCAATCTCCCGCTGGCGCGTTGTCACCTGGCTGTTATAATACTCCCCCCAATGGGCGTGGACAACAACCATGTCCGCCTCAACGGACGCCTCCACAATCGCACGCATCACGTAAGCCAGGGTATCAAACGTCGCCACCCCGGGGCGGAAGCCACGAACGCCCGAGTTTGGCGCAACGACGTCGGAAAAGCCCACGGTTGCGATCGTCAGATCTGCTTCCTCACTGTATGTGTAACGAATATGATCGTAGCGGTCAGGCTCCGTCTGAATCCCCGTGGCTCCGATATCCGCGTGACTGTCAAACAGATCTCTTGTGCTGATCATCCCGACATAGTCGTAATCGTGGATGTTATTGTTGGCAATATTCATTACTTTAAAATTACGCTCGGCGAGAACGTCCAGCGCCTCAGGTTCTGCTTTTAAGTGCTGGTTCTGATTCTCGTCTTCCTGAAGACCGCTGTCTTCCGGCACAATGGGATGGGCAAAGTTGCCCGTTGCATAGTCCGAGGCGGCAAAATAAGGATCCGTAAACTCGAAAAGATGATCGTAACCGTTCTCGTCGATGGCATCCTGCACGTGACGGCCCATCATGATATCGCCGACGAAGCTCGCCGTAAAGCGTTTGTCTTCATCACGTTCGAAGGCCGGGACATCGGCGAAAGTAATGAACGTTGAGGCCAGCAAAAAGAGACCGGTAACCGCGGCGAGGATCACCGTATGGATCGGAAGCTGGCGCTTATGTTTCTTCATGATTCTCAGGAAGTGTTCCTGGTAGGTTAACGGACGCGGTTTATTCTTGTCCGCTCGAAGCTTGTCAGCCATAGCATTAACTCCTTTATCAAAAAACTCGGCGGTTCAAAAGACGGGCATAATGGCCGTCAGAAGAAGAGGTAATACAGGCTCATGATGCCAAAGGTGATCCCGCTTAAAATCATCGTGCTCGTCACCGTGATCACGACACCCTGTTTCTGAAAACTGTTGGCAATCAGCCCCGGTACGATGACCCCAATTCCCCTGAGCTCATAAATCTCAAAGGGTATTATCGGATAAAAGTAATCGAACGTCAGCTTCAGCACGACCCCCGTCAACAGCATGGCCGCAAACTTCCGACGTCCGTAGAGGATTGTAATACGGCTCAGGACGTGCACGACGATAAAGTATATGAGGGTACTGATAAAGAAAATGGCCATGATAAAAAATGGCTGATCAAAAATCAGCGCCAGATAGGCCGGGACGATGATACCGCCAGGAAGAACGCCCGCCTTCTCTGCATAAAGCAGGCTGATGACGATCCCGACGACAAAGGTAATGTATAAATCCGCTCCAAACATGGGCTTTCAGCTCCTTCAGATAGCAGGTGTCAGGCGATGCTGACGTCCTGTTCTTGTTCAATCAGTTCAAGAATGCCTTCGGCGGCACCGTGAATATTCCCGACGCCAAACATGACGTCGCCGTTAATGAGGGTCTTGAGTTCGGTAACCATTTCTTTTGTTTCCCTGCCTTCGAGGTCGACGAGACGATCCGCTTTGATCTCACCTTTCTTGTAGGCGCTCACGATCGGATCCACCGTCTCCCCGATCAGGACAAGGGTCCCTATCGCCATCTTCGGCAAAACGTCCCTTGCGAACTGTTCGGTGCGATCCACACGGTCAGGCCGGCAATTCATGATGACAATCGGATGATCGCCGTTATACCCGAGTTCCTGAACCCGCGACCAGATGGCGAGGGTCGAATGGGCGTCGTTTGCAGCAAATGCGTTAACGAACGGAGATGTCGCATCGTTATTCCCTTCGATTGGTGCTACCCGAAGAGCACCCGGATCCGGCTGGGCATTGAGCATGCCCGCTCTGGCTGTTTCCTCGTCAATACCAAGGGCTTCTGCTACAGCGAGGCCAAGGGCCGCATTCTCAGGAAAAATGACATAAGGAAATTCACGCATATACGCTTCACTGATGCGTGATGTGTCCGCTACGATCACTTTCGTATTACGTTTCGCTGCTTCCTGTTTGTAAAAATCCACATACTTGGAGTCATTGATGATGAGGTGACCGTCGTGAGGAATCGTCGACACAAAGGACTGGGCGACATCGTCAAGGGTTGGTCCGAGAACGTCCATATGGTCTTCAAGGACATTGACAATCACCCCGACATTCGCCTGGAGAAGCACGTCCTGAAAGACAATCTGATAATCGGGGTTGACAGCCATACACTCACTGATGAGGGCTTCTGCATCCATCTTTGCCACTTTGGCTACCACTTTTTTCTGTTCCTTGATATTTGGACCTTCCGGATCCCGGACGATCGGTGTTTCAACCCGGGTCGTCCACGGAATGAAACGGGCGGATGTTCCGGTTGTCTTCCCGACAGTCCGGTAGCCTGCCTCTTTAACAATGCCCGTGACGAGTCTCGTGACCGTCGATTTACCCCGGACACCGTTTATGTTGACCCGAATGGGGATCTTGTTAATGTTTCTCTGATGCATGATGCGTTCAATGATTGCCAACAAGAGCAACAGGCCGGCGAATACTGGTATCAGCCACATGTGGGTTTCTTCCTTCCATACCTAGCGGAGTTTTAAAGCAACGCTCCGTAGTGTTTTCTTAATAAAGACAAAATAAGTCCAATGATTATTTTATATCACATCGCCAGTCAAGTAAACGCTGTTTCGCATAAAACAAACAACTGTAACGTAAAATCCTTTTTTTACATGTTATGAACAGGAATGACTTTGCCAGTTAATGCAAAAAAGACGCCTCCGGATGAAAGCGGAACGACCAGTCCCTCCTTTCCGAAGACGTCCTCGGCTATTTATTTGGTAGAGCGGATTAAAGAACCTATCTTACCCGTTTGGCACCGAGATAACGCTGGCTCCAGTAGCCGGAAGTCAAATCAGCCACAATGATGCCCGTGCTCGAACCGGCATGAATAAACTGATTATTGCCGATGTAAATCCCGTTATGAGACGGTCCTGACTTGTATGTCTCAAAAAACACGACATCACCCGGCCTTGGCTGACTCACTGCAGTCATGCTGTTCCACTGCTGGGCAACCGTACGGGGGAGCTGAACCCCATTTTGATTAAATACATACTGGATAAAGCCGCTGCAGTCAAACCCAGCCGGTGTCGTACCGCCCCATAAATACGGGACACCGATGAAATTGGCCGCATCTGCAATGACATTGAGCACCTCAAAACTCCCTGCAGAAGACTGGCCGCCTGGTGCATTACCCATATATACAGAAGAAACTTCTTCTACCTTCTCCCAGACAGATGCCGTCACAATCCCGTCATTGACAAGAGACCACTGGGACTGAAATGATCGTACTGCCTCTTTCGTAATCGGGCCAAACGTACCGGTCACATTATGTTTGTAGTGACCCGTCGCCTTTAAGCGTTCCTGCAGTTCCCTGACGTTTGAACCGGTATCCCCTTCTTTCAGAAGAAAGCCGGTTGGAGCAGGCGCAGCCGAAGCTTGCTGCATGGCTTTCAATGTACGGGCGCCGGCGATACCGTCGGCCGTGAGGCCTTCATTTCGCTGAAAAGAGATAACGGCACTTTTCGTCAACGGACCAAAAATTCCTGTGACACGATGATGGTAATGCCCAAGGTCTTTCAGCCTTGTCTGCAAAGCCCGAACACTGTCTCCTGACATCCCCTCTCTGAGCGTATCCGTTGAAGATGAAGCAGGAGGAGATGGCTCTTTGGTCTCAGTGCTGTTACCAGAGCCGCCTGTTGCATTCAATTCGGCATTCAGCCTTCCAATCGTCTGAGGCCCGGCAATACCGTCCACCTTAAGCCCCCTTGCCTGTTGAAAATCACGCACCCCTTTTGCTGTTACAGTACCAAAATAACCGGTTGCGCGCTCTATATTGAGAAACCCTTTTTGCTTCAATGCGAGCTGCAATGCTTCAACATCCTGTCCCCTAACACCCTCACGCAGAAGACGAGAGCTGTCAACCCGGTTGACGACACGGGTGGAACTGAATGAAGAATCAGACGCGGAACCGGAATCAGACACCGACTGTGAAGGTGCCGGCGCCGCAGGCGCAGAAGTACTGAGCAGTTGACGGTACGTCTCAGGGCCGACGACACCGTCAACCTGTATATTTGCCTCACGCTGAAACTTTCTCACCGCCTCTTCGGTGATCGTCCCGAAGTAGCCCGTAGCCGTATGGTATGTAAAATACCCTTTGTCTTTCAACATCGTCTGTAACTCCACGACGTCAGGATGATCCATGCCCTGTCTCAAAGTCTGCTGACCGAAAGATGCCTCGACTGCTGAAGGGGCAAACAATACAATCCCCGCAGCTGCAGTGACTGTTGCTGTGAAAGGAAGAACGTGACCTGTCTTACTCATATAAAAACCTCCTTACGTCATGTACAGCTCGGGAACCGGCTGTTTGATCGGGGTAATGATTGGGCAACCTTAAATTCTCAATTTTTTCCGTCCACTTTCATTATCTGACAACTCTCTCTTTCAGAACAGTTGCATTGGCCCTATTTACGTCGTGTATTGACGAATTTTTTGGGGATTATTTTCTTACATGGTCGTTCACCCGTAACCGCAGATCCAGCCATAATAAGACTTCCGACTATCAATTTTGATAAAATAAAAAACGCCCCCGGCTATCATAATCTGATAATCGGGAGCGCCTTGGTATACTGTTTGGTTGTTTAGTGAAGGACACGTACAACGACACCGCGGAAGTTGTTGGCCCAGTAACCTGATGTCATGTTGGCAAAGGCAACACCTGTAGAAGACTGACTTCCGATGAATCTGCCGTTTCCTGCATAAATGCCTACGTGACCGTTACGCTTGTACGTGTCAAAGAAGACAAGGTCTCCTGGTCGCATCTGACTCGCAGAAATACGCTGACCGGAATGGAGGATGGCGTCTGTTGATGTTGGAAGGCTGACACCAATCTGTCTGAACGCCCAGCTGACATAACCCGAGCAGTCAAAACGCCCTGCCGCCACATCAGACTGGCTTCGTCCTCCGCCAAATACGTATGAAGAGTTTCCGATATAATGTGTACCTGCATTGATGACTGTGCTTGCTGAACCGGTAACGGCGCCGCTGTTACTTGGTGTCGACGACTGGCTCGAAGATTGACTGTTGTTGGAAGCCGGTGTAGCTGCAGGTGTACCGCTGCTGTTTGATTGACTGGCCTGCTGGCTTGCCTGACGCTCTGCGCGCTGACGCTCCCGCTCTGCTTCGATTCGGTCCATCAGTTCAGATTCTTCTCTCGCAAGTTCTGCTTCTTGGCTCTCAAGGTCTGCGATCATGCCCTCAAGATCTTCACGCTTCTCTTCAACATCTGCGCGAAGTGCTTCCTGTTGCTGACGCTGTTCTTCCATATATTGTTCGATACCTTCTAGTTCTACCATTTGCTCATCCAAGTGGTTAAGCGTATCCTGTAACACCTGCTGAACGTCTTCAAGTTCCTGCTGTTTCACCTCTAGAGCGTCAATGAAATCATTGTCCGCACGGGCGATTTGGGAGATTGTCAGCACTCTGCTGATGAAATCGCTGAATCCCTCTGAACCGAGGATGACTTCGAGATAAGAAGATGTTGCACCGCCATTACGCTGATAGGAGCTTGCACGGTTTTTCAACAGTTCAAAACGCTCTTCAATATCAGCTTCGAGTGCTTCGATCTCTTCTTGCAGCTCGGCTTTCTTCTCTTCGTTTTCTTTGATGTCCGCTTCGGTCGCATCCATCTGTTCCTGGTTGCCCTTAAGCCCATCTTCTATACTGGCGATTTGCTCTTCAATCGCATCAATTTCATTCATCAGATCCGCAAGATCCTGTTCTGCATCAGACAGCTCGGATTGCACTTCACTCCGCTCATCTGAAATGTTGCTGCGCTCAGACTCCAGATCGGATGTAGCTTCAACACTGCTATGTAAACCAAACACCGTGACGGCACCTGCAAGTACTGCTGATAGTATGATTGACTTTCTCAACGTGCATCCCCCTGTTCAAACACTCATTTTTTCCTACGAGTGCAACTTTATCACCATCATGTAACAACCGCATGTGTTTTATATTACAATTGTGTTTCAAAGTGTCGAATCATGTATAAACCGTTATTCTATCGGCAGTTGTCCGACGACAGTTCACAAAATGTTCATCATTTCCATTCGTTTTTTTGTCGAATATTGCGTTTATAAAAGATCTCCCCCCCGGATTTTTTCTTTTTTTGCCTCTGCCTGTGCGAGTCAGTAACTCTGGGATCGCGTCCGTTCTCTTCTGCTCAATTAAAAGTGGCGCTACAAACGATATCATACTATAATAGTTTACAGATACTTCCGATGAAAGGGGGACTGTTGAATGACGATTACTTCCTGGACTTCAAAAAAGAACATCATTACACTGACTTCTGTGATCCTGGCACTTCTCCTTATCGGTGCAGGCTTTTACCTATACTATATCTATGATTCCGCACGGGAAACCGTTGATGTAACCATGCAGGATAACGTAAACCGGGAAGCGTCCGAGCGCCGGGTCAGCGATGTTGAGCTTGACGAGTTGGAACCTGTCAGTTTTCTCCTCCTTGGCACCGACAGCGAGGAAAGCGATTCGTCCGGGCGCAGTGACACGATCATTGTCGTTACCGTCAACCCCATCGATGAATCACTGAAGATGCTGAGCATTCCCCGGGATACGCTCGTCGATATACCAGGCAGGGACGAGCCTGACAAAATCAACCATGCGTTTGCCTTTGGCGGCTCAGAGCTTGCAATGGATACCGTCGAACAGTTTTTGGATATCCCTGTTGACTATGTGATTCGCGTCAACATGGACGGCTTTGTCGAAATGGTCGATGCAGTGGGCGGTATCACCGTTTATAATGAACGCACCTTCGACCAGGATGGATTTGAATTTCCTGAAGGAGAAGTGAGCCTTGACGGCGAACGCGCTCTTGCGTTTACACGAATGCGGCAAAATGATCCTGAAGGCGACCTTGGTCGAAACCGCCGTCAACAGCAAGTTGTCATGGGGATTATTGACGAAGGGGCATCGATATCTTCTGTCACGAGAATCGAAGACATCCTCGAAGGCCTCGGCAACAACATCCGCACCAACCTGAATTTTGACGATATGGCCACATTACTGTTTGACTATCGTTCATCACGTCACCAGATGGACGTTCTTCACATCGAAGGCAGTGGCGTGATCATCGATGATATCTGGTACCTCGATGTGAGCGACGACGAAGTGAATCGGATCTCAGATGTCCTGAAAGACCATTTGGACCTCTGATCTATTACTTCGAAGAACTTGTCCAGATGTCAAAAATCCCCACTGAGGTTTAACGTTTCAGTGGGGGATTGAGACAGTCAAGCAGGTCTTTTCTTCTTACGAAGAGCGACGCTCTATATGATCCTTCTCCAATCACATGGAGTCTTCTTGCCTAGTGATGATAAATAATACAGAAACCTGATCAAAAACCGCAAGTAAGAGAACCCTCGCCAACCGGTGAGGGTTCTTCATATTTAATAAAGAATTGCTCTGCGCCTTTCTTTCGTTCCATTCAAGCGAGGCTTGGGCAGTGAAGCCCTCCCCTAAATCGGGGATTGCATTACGGATTTTTTCAATATCCATCTGATACGGCCATCGTTGATCTTTATTCGTCGAAATTCATTCTATATCTAAAGCATCCCAGGATACAAACCAATTTCTAATATTAACAAATTCTATCTTTTTTAACCTTGGAAAATACCGTATAATAAGTACTAAATCATTTAACGAAGGGTGTGCTTTCCATGAAATTATCCATCAAACTGTTTATTTCCTACGCCGTGATGGTTCTTCTGATCCTCATCACCGGTGTCCTCGTCTTCGTCGGGGTCTCTTTTGTCCAGGACAATGTGGACGACCTCTATAACGATCGGGTAGTTCCGTTGACGGAACTCGCGGATATTGCACAGCTCTCTGAGAACACCCGCGTCCAGATGGTGACGTCAGTTCTAAATGAAGACCCTGCTCCGACAGAGCGAGCTGAGGAGAATCTCAGTCACATTCAGGAGGTCATGGCGAATTACGCGCCGCAAATAAAAAACGAAGAGGAACGAGAACTGTTTGCAGCGTTCGAGGCAAATTGGCAAGACTTTGACGCTATTGTCCAAGACAATATCTCCCACATCCGAAGCGGTGATTTCGCATCCGCTCAGGACGGCCTGGCTGAAGGCGGCGTGCCATTCAATGCGGCCAGCGCTGATCTTGAAGAACTGATTGACGTCAAAGAGCTGATCTCAGCCGAGTTGTATGAAGAAAGCCAACAGGCATACACGGCCATGATTACCGTCATGATTGTGGCCATCACCGTCTCCGTGATCGTCGCTGCCGTTTATGCTTTCTTCCAGGCAAGGGGGATCGTAAAGCCCCTTGAAGCTTTGGGCCTTGCCACGGCGAAGATCGCAGACGGCGACCTCACTACGGATTTAGGCACGCTCACAGCGCGTAAAGATGAAATCGGGACCCTTTCAAAGGACTTTGACGCCATGATCGGGAAACTGAAGGCGATCATCAGTGAGCTGATCGAGTCCTCTGAACAGGTGGCGGCAACGAGTGAAGAACTGATGGCCAGTGCCGAGGAGTCCCGCTCCGCCTCCGAAGAGATCACCGTCTCCATCGTCGACGTCTCCGAAGGCAGTCAGGAACAGACCCGGGCCGTGGATGCGGCCAAGGCTGCGGCGGATGACGTCAAAGCCAATAACGAAGCCATCACCACGCAGCTGGATCACGTAAGCAGTGCCATGACTGAGATGAACACATACTCAAACCGGGGCAACGAGACTTTGGCGAGCACTGTGGATCATATGAAGACAATTGAAACTCAGAACGAAAATCTCGCTACTGTCATCGACCGCCTAGCTGAGCAGTCAAAAGAAATCGGCACGATCATTGAACTCATCACCGGGGTGAGCGAACAGACGAACCTCCTCGCCCTGAACGCGGCCATCGAGGCCGCACGGGCCGGTGAACACGGCAGAGGCTTCGCCGTCGTTGCCGATGAAGTCCGAAAGCTCGCCGAAGAGTCCGGGCAGTCCGCGCAGCAGATCCAGGACAAGATCAGCCTGATTCAACACGATATGCAGCACGCCTCCACGGAGATGCAGGCCGGCAAAGAGAAGTTCGCAAGCGGCATGGCGTCAATCCATGAAGCGGACGAAGCATTCAGTCATATTCTCGATGCCGTCACCACCATGGACCGTGCCGTCACAGAGACGACGGCCATGTCGAAAGCCGTCATTCAGTCCACAGAGGATATGAGCACACAGATGAACACCGTCACGGAAAAAGCCCACAAGTTTACGGAAAGTGCCGATCAGGTGGCCGCAGGTGCTGAGGAACAGAATGCCTCCATGGATGAGATTTCCCGGGCATCCGAAGGTCTCGCCTCACGGGCTGAAGAATTGCAGCACCTCGCTGGCCGGTTTACCGTTTAGAACCAGTAAAAGGTTTTCGTGATTCAAAAAGGAGACATAACCGCCATATTCCCCGTCTTACGCAGCCGGGTTTCGCCGGCGGCCCGGTCTTCCTGACGCTGTGACAGAAAACCGTTCTATTTAATATGGATAAAACAGTTAACCCGTTAATCGGATTTTGTTATTTTCGCAATAAATCATGACTGTTTCTTGACACCTGCAAATTTTCTGCACCACCATAGTGCAAAACACACCCTTTCATGCTACAATAGCATCATAAAAAACCAGGTTCTTTAGACCCAATGAAGCCAAACACCCTGAGACACATGTTGTTGAACATGGAACGTCACGTGCCAAAGAGGGGAGATTGCCATGATCCTGACAGACATTGAACTTCAGACACCCGAAGAGTTCCGGATGATGATGGAAGGCGTGCGTCCGAAGCTCATCCCGTACTTTGATCCGGTCACCCTCGCCATGGTGGACCTCGCCGTCACCGAGTGCCTCATTAACGCCTGGGAGCACGGAAACCGGATGGACCCGGAAAAACACGTCTTTGTAAGTGTCACCCTGACACCGAAACGGCTTTGGGTCCGGATTGCTGACGAGGGACCGGGATTTAAACCTGCCATTCATCACATCGCCTGTCCGGATGCCCGTAAAGAATGCGGCAGAGGGCTGTATTTGATGCAGGAAATCATGGATGACGTGAAGTGGAACCATCACGGCAATGACTTTCTGCTTGTGAAGAACCTGACGTGGGCGAACGCCACGGTGCAACAAACAAGAAAGACCCCTCAGGAAACCTCATAGCCATTGCAAAATGCCTCCCGCATGTCTGTCACGCGGGAGGCATTTTTTTGTTTCAGCACTCCGAAACTTCAGTTAAAATCCCTCGGGACACTGGTCCGCCAGGTTTTGATGAAAATTTCTTCATCCGATTCATAGGCTGTAATCGTATTTTCCAGATAGAAATCATGCTTGTCAGCGGTCATCGAGCTGTCTGTAACAAGTTTCGTCTGCCAGTCGTCTCTTCCGATATTCAGCGTCCATTGACACCGGACCTTGGCTGAGAGAGGATCGTCTTCTCTGATCGTGAAGGTATTGCGGTTTTGACTGCCGTACTGAATGCCGTTTGACGGAAGTCGGCGTTCGCCTTCATCGGAGAAATCATCAAGCTCCCACGTCCTGTCGACGAGCCGGTGAACGACGTTTCTGTAGCGCTCTTCACGACGGAGAATCTCCCGACCCATCACTTCGGCAGTCTCCGGCACATCGAACTGCCCCGCGTACTGATCACGTTGCTGTGACTCACGGACGGGCAGGGACAGGTACGTCCCATCCCCCGGATGAAGGGTCACGGTCACCGGCTTCGGTGACGGCCAGGCCTGGGGCCAAAAAGCCGGCGACAAGGCCAATTCCAAGACGTAACCTGCGGGCACTTCCTGCCCCAATGCATCGAGAGGGACGGAGATCTGATACCGCTTGCCCGGTTCGAGCGGCTCGGGCTCTTCATGGGACTTGTGGTGATTCAGATTGAGCATCCCCCAGCTGATGCGCGTCGATTCCCCGGTTGGTGCTTTGATCGACAACCTCGCACTCAAAAGCGCATTCTCTTCATTAACCGACACCGATGCGTGAAGCACCGGGCGACCGAGAAGTTCAAGATCTGACGAGAAGGGTGCTGTTCGCAGCACAACAGCATGAGCATCTTCGAGCCGCTGATCATCCGGCAGGTCCCCCGACTGACCGAACGGGCACCAGACGCCGGCATGGAGACCGTGCTGCTGGACGGACGGAACATGAACGGATTCATCTTCACTCCCTGTTGCTTCGTCCTGAAGCGAGAGCCCGTCCCCGTTTATAAAGAGTTTTTCCTCTGACACGGCAGAGGAAGGCCAGGCGTCGTCCGCAACCCATTTCCCCGGCCGCTCGTCATACGTCACCTGAGGCGGGGCATAGTCCTGGATCCAAGTCGTCAGGGCCGGCTCATCCATGATGCCCGTCTCTTCTTCTTTCAGCCACTGATCCCACCAGCGGAGACACTCCTGCAAAAAGCCGATGGCAGGCTCCGGCGTCGCCACTTCAGGATATTCATGGGCCCACGGTCCGATGAGTCCCTTCACTGGACCCGGCAGGTGTTCGACCATCCTGAATACGGCATTGGTATACCCGTCCTGCCAGCCGCCGACGGCATAGACCGGAATGTTTACTTTGCTGTAATCTTCACAGACCGAGCCATGTTTCCAATAGGCATCGCGGCGCTGATGGCGCATCCACTCCTCGACGAACGGCGGCGTCTTGTCAAGGCGCTCGAGCCAGTTGTCCCGCCACGAATCGCCCACATTTTGAGGATCCTGCGGCCTTGCGTTATAGGCAAACATCGTCGACGCCCACCAGAGCATGTCGGACGCAAGGATATTGCCACCGCGATAATGCACATCATCGGCGTAACGGTCATCCGTTGAGCAAAGGGTGATGACCGCCTTTAATGCCGGGTGCTGCCTCGCAGCAATCTGCAGCCCGTTAAACCCGCCCCATGACTTGCCGATCATCCCGACACTTCCCGTGCTCCACGGCTGAGCCTGAATCCACTCGAACACCTCAAGGGCATCGTCTTGTTCCTGCTTCGTATACTCGTCGGGTAAATACCCGTCAGAATCCCCCGTCCCGCGTATGTCCACGCGGATACTCGCGTAGCCGTGTCCGGCAAAATACGGGTGCCTGATCGAATCGCGGATCGCGGTAAAATCATTCTTCCTGTATGGAAGGTACTCCAAGATCGCCGGCACCGGCTGTTTGTCGGCATCCTTCGGGAGCCAGATGGTTGCCGCGAGGCGTTTGCCGTCCGAGAGGGGGATCCACACATCGTTTCTTTCCTCCACTTCGTGGGGAAAACGGCGAATCGTCCGTCGCCGTTCTGAATCTTTCACGTTAAATACCACGTTACGGTCATCCTTTCACATTACGTTTTCGTTTGCCGCTCAGCATGATCAAAGAGAAGAGCGAAACGTGATTTCTGATCTTCGCTCAGATGCGACGGTGCGCATGACAGCCTGCTCAATCAGGTACAAGGCCTGCCTCGCCGCCTCCTCCTTTGTCCATGTGCGGCGTTCACTGAGCACCGTGTTCATCATGCCCTTCCAGATCATCAGCGTCATCTCGGCAATCAGTTCAATATCAGCCTCCGTCATAAATCCTTCGTCTGCGGCCGCTTGTATATAAAGAGCACTCCGCTTTGCAAAACTGTGTTCGGTCATGATCGCTTTGACCGGCTCAGGCAGACCCGACAGGTCGTCCTGAAACACCTCGTAATAATCATCGATCAGTACCTGCGGCATAACGCCGAGATGATCCATAAAGAGCATCGCATAAATCGACGGCTCTTCGAAGCTGTGCTTGCAAAAGCACTCCCAGGCATAGAGCCATTTATCGATAATATTTGACCCCCGCTCCAAATAAACGGGCAGTTCTTCGGCGTAGCGCTTCGTAAACCGCATCGCCGTGAAAAATTTCAAATGAGAGAGATCCTGAAAATAATTATAGGCTGTGGAACTGGTAAACCCGGCTTTGGCAGCGATCTTGCGGATCGTCACCTGATCAGGGCCTTCCTCTTCAATGAGCTCTGCCGCAGCATCAAGAAAATATGTCCACATCCGTTGCCGCTGTATTTCTTTTCGTCCTGGTGGGGTCATGGAATCATCGTCCTTTCCGTTCAGTCATTGGATACATAGCTGTGGATCGCTTCGTCCTGCTTCAACCATTTTACCAAAGAGTAGGTCATCAGCGCATACATGATCAGAACGGGAACCGCCACAAGCACCGAGGAGGTCTGGACGACGTCGAGGCCGCCGGCCAAGGTCAGACTGATGGCCAATGTGGACAGCAGCACGCCCCACATCAACCGGTGCCATCTTGCAGGCTCTCCCTTATCGGAGAGATTCTTCGTCGCCACACTCGCGATCACGTAGCTTGCCGAGTCGAGAGACGTCGCAAGAAAAATAAATCCGAGAATCAGAAAGAAAATCGATACAAGCACAGAAAGGGGCAGGGAATTCAGGACAGCCACGATCACGGACGTGTCCCCCGCCTCGGCCTGGATGCCGACGAGATCAACGGCCCCCGTAAGCTGCAGGTTCATGGCGTACCCGCCAAACACGCCGAAATAGAGCCAGCTACCGACAGACCCCCACAACAGCACGTGAAATACGAGCTCACGGATACTGCGGCCTTTGGAGATGCGTGCGACAAAAATACCGATGAACGGTGCCGTCGCTGCAAACCACGCCCAGTAAAACACGGTCCACGCCTGCGGAAATCCGCTCTGCCCGATTGGATCGGTATACAGGCTCATCCGCATAAAGTCATTTAGCATGATGCCAAGACTGTTGGTGAAGTAAGACAGTAAAAAGAGCGTCGGACCTGCCACAATCACAAACAGCGCGAGACCGAGTGCCATGTAAACGTTGTAATCACTCAGTTTACGGATGCCTTTGTACAGGCCGAAATAGGCACTGAAGCTGAAGATGAATGTCCAGAACACAATGATCGCGATGTTTAATCCAAGGGACTGTTCTACGCCGATGAGATCCCCGAGAACCGCCGCCACCATCGGCACCCCTAAACCGAGAGAGGTCCCAAGGCCGCCGATCATGCTCCAGATGACGAGGATGTCGATGCCTTTGCCGATCCAGCCGTCGGCGTGTTTGCCGAGCGCTCCCTGACAGGCGGCACTGATTTTCAAGGAACGGTTTTGTTTCACATAAAAGCTGTATGCCATGACAACCGCCGGCAGTGCATACAGCGCCCAGGCGGAAATCCCCCAGTGAAAAAGACCGTAGCTGACCGCGTACTCAGCCGCTCCCGTTGACTCCGCTTCCATGCCGAACGGCGGCCACGTGTAATAGTAGATCGGTTCCACGATCGACCAGAACATGATGCTCGTCCCCATGCTCGCCGTAAACAGCATGCCTCCCCAGCTGAACCGGGAAAACTCCGGCCGGTCTCCTGCCTGACCTAGGCGGACTTTGCCGTAGCGTCCGGTCATCAGCCAGAGCAAGACGATAAAGAGACCGATCGTCAAGAATTCAAACGCCCAGTCGAGCCTGAACGTGATCCCCGTCATCATGCCTGAGACGACAGGCCCTGCTGTCTCTCTGAAGGTGACGAGTAACAGTGTGGCAGTCACAATAAGAATTAGAGACGGCCAAAAGATAGATGGTTCCACTTTGGAATGATTCATAATCGGTTACATACCTCCTGTAAATTGGCGGCTTTGCGCGCAATCTTAATTTTTATGAACATGTTTTCTTTATGAACATGTTCATATTATCATCCTTAAGACTCATTCACGAACGTGATTATTCGTGTTCATCCGTGATGAAAAGGCTTCAGAGTGATGAGGAAGCGATGACCTCACTCATCCCTTTTTATCATCGCTGATACGGTGGATAACAGCGGTTTTCTGCATGAAGGCATACAAAAAGCCGCCTCCAGGTTCCCAAAAAGGAGCTCGGAGGCAGCTGTGAATACGTGGTTCGAAACGGTTTTGTGCCGGGAAGGGACAAGTTTGGTCCTCCATCCATTCCGGATGGCTATTTGACGTACACATCCCGGATCCCCTGTCACCTCGCCGCTTTTCTTTTCAACAGCTCCGTCAGCTCTTCCGCGGCTACCGGTTTACTGTAATAATAGCCCTGCATCAGATGACCGCCAAGCTTCTGAATGATCCGCTCATCGTCCCTGGTCTCGACTCCTTCTGTGATGACGGCGAGATCGAGCTTCGACGCGATCATGAAGATGCCTTCGATAATCGCCTGCTTCTTTCCGTCATGAATGTCCTTTATAAAGGATTTATCGAGCTTGAGTGTATCAAACGGCAGTTTGTTCAGGACGGAAATCGAGGAATACCCGGTGCCGAAATCGTCCATCGAGACACTCACCCCGAGCTCGCGGATCTGCTTGATCTGTTCAAGGATCTGATCCTGTTCGCTGTGGATGACGGATTCGGTCACTTCCATCTCGATCAGTGCCGGATTCAGTTTGTGTACGCGGATCGCCCGTTCGATCATCTCTTTCACGTTCGTGAGTTCAATCGCTTTGACCGACACATTGACGGCCACAGGAAGCGTGAGCCCCTGGATGGACCAGGCCGCCGTTTGCCTGCAGGCTGCCTGGATCGACCAGTCCGTGAAGGCGATGATGACATCACTCTCCTCGGCAATCGGGATGAATTCGTCCGGTGGGATAAACCCGAGCTCCGGGTGATACCATCGCGTCAGGGCTTCTGCGCCGATGATGATCTGCTTCAAGCTGTCGAACTTCGGCTGATACACCATATACAGCCGCTCTTCCTTTACGGCCTTTGTCAGATCTTTCTCGAGGGTCATCCGGCGCATGCGTGCTTCGCCCATTTCCTTCGTGTAGACCTTGACGGTGTTCTTGCCGGATTCCTTCGCCCGGTACATGGCGATATCCGCCTCCCGAAGCTTCTCAAGTCCCCCTGACGCCCCTTCTCCCGAAAGGCTCACACCGATGCTTGCCGTCACGTAGATCTCACGCTGATCAATCAGATACGGGTGACCGAGCTTAAAGAGAAGTTTGTCGGCAAGTTCAAGGGTCTCTCCTCTGGAACGGTTTTTGATGGTAAAGAGGAATTCATCACCGCCGATGCGAAAGACCCTGATATCCGCATCCGTAAAGGGACGGAGGATCCGGCCAACGTGATGCAACAGCCGGTCACCTTGATGATGCCCGAGGGTGTCGTTGACGGTTTTGAAAGCATCGAGATCGAAAAAGAGCACACTCAGGTTTTCCTGACCGTCCGTGTTCATGTAGCGGTTCATGGCATTCCGGTTCGGCAGGCCGGTGACCCCGTCATAGTAAGCCATCCGGCTTAATACCTTCCGGTCGAAGATCATCGTGCCCCAAGAGACAATGAAAATCAGGACGATCATCGCCGTCACACCAAAGAGGAGAAACGGATTCATCGTAAAGGCCTCCGGGTTATGGAGATGCCCCGAACCCATATCAAGCTCCATTGCGGCCATGCCCGTATAGTGCATGCCGGATATGGCAATCCCCATGACGACAGCGGAGATCCACTTATAGAGATGGGCTCTTTTTCTGTCCCGAAACCGGATAAACAGAATGAGCGCAGCAACACTCGCCCCGTAGGCGATGATGACCGAGATCATTACCAGGGTATTGTCGTAGCTCATCGAGGCGTTCAGGTTCATCGCCGCCATGCCCGTGTAGTGCATGGCGATGATCCCGGTGCCCATGATAAAGCCGCCGACGGCTACGCGACTCGGGCTGATGTTCAACGGCATGGTGACGAGAAAGGCGATCAAGGACGCAAAGAGGCTCGCCACAAAGGAAACCAGGGTAATCGTCACGTCATACGTAACCGGAAGCGGTGTCTGCATCGCGATCATGCCGATAAAGTGCATCGACCAGACCCCGGCCCCCATGACAAAAGAGCCGGACAGGAGCCAGTAGGCCTTCGCTTTCCCCTCTGCCTGCGAGATCTTCCCGGCGAAGACGAGGGCGATATACGAAGCAAGGATGGCAATGATGACCGACAGGATGACGACGAACGGGTTGTAGGAAATACTCAAAGGGGTTCGCTCCTTACGCGCGGCGGGTTTTCCGGCTTCACACAGTGTTCACGCCGGTTTAGTTCTGTCATCATACCATACACCTATACCATTCGTCTCGGTCGGCGGTTATTCGATGGTGAAGGCCTGAATCACGTCCTGCAGGTCTTCTGCCATTTTGGAAAGGGCTTCTGCGGCAGATGAAATCTCTTCGGTTGAGGCGAGCTGTTCCTGACTCGCCGCAGAGCTGTCCTGGCTCGCGTTGGCACTCGATTCCGCTGTGGCCTGCACCTCATTCATGTCCCTTCCGATCTCTCGGCTCTGAGAGGCGATCTGTTCGATGGCTCCGGCGACGGTGTGGACCATGCCGGTCACGTTCTGCATATGGCCGTTAATACCGTGGAAGACCCGGTTTACGTCGTCCGCCCGCTCAAGGCCGACCTTCACCCGCTCCGAGCCTGTCGACATCGACGTCGCCGCTTCCGCCGTTTCCGTCTGAATCGTCCCGATCAGATCCCGGATTTTCACGGCAGACTGATTCGATTCATCGGCAAGCTTTCGGACCTCATCGGCAACGACGGCGAATCCTCTGCCGTGTTCCCCGGCCCGTGCCGCTTCAATCGCCGCGTTCAGGGCAAGGAGATTGGTCTGTTCGGAGATGTCCGTAATGAGTCCGACGATGTCCCCGATCTCTCTCGCACTGCCCTCAAGCTGTTTCATCTTCCCGGCACTCTGTTCGACGGCGTCATCGATCTGATTCATGCTTGAGAGAACGTCACGGACGTGCTTGACGCCGTCGTCCGTCGACGTTGCCGTCTCTTCGATCATCATGAGCATCCGTTCGCTGTTTTGCGTCACGTCACTGAGGTGACCGGACATGCCGTTCACCGCATGCGACGTTCTCTTGACGGTGGTCATCTGCTTGTCGGCCCCTTCCGCGACGGTCTGGGTCGCGTCGGCGATGAGCTCCGAGGCCCTGGCGGATTCATGGGCGCTTGCCGAGAGTTCCTCCGCCGATGCACTCAGCTCATCGGCGAGTTGCCGGTTCTTCTGGATGAGCGACTGAATGGCGTCAACCATGCCGTTGATGGCGATTTCGATGTCTTTTGTCTCGTCCTTTGTGACAAGGGTAATCCGCTCTGTCAGATCCCCTTTGGCAATCCGCCCCGTCGCCGCCTGAATCCGGCCGATGTTGTCCTTGACGGAGCGGTAAAAACCGGCGAAAATCAAAACGGCAAGCACCATCGCCGCGACGTTCACCCCGATGATGAGATTCCGTTCAACCGTCAGACGCCCGCTGTAGGCCAAGAGCTCGTCACGGAGAAGATCCGCGTTTGCGTCAATGAGTGTGAAGACCGTGTCGATCGCCGTTGTCGCTTCGTCAAAATAGCTGTCCGCATCATATGTGTACGTCCCGGCGTTCAGGATCTCGGTGTCAATGAGCGTCCGAAAGCCGGACGAGGCCCCGTGAGCATCTTCATACAGTCCGGATATGGCGGCCTCGGCGTCCGGGTTCTCCTCAAAGACGACCTCCATGCTGTAGGCGGCCTGTGAGAGACGCTCATTCATCACTTCCGTCAGGTAGATCAGATCCATTTGCTGATCCGTCGAAAGGGTGCCGGAGGCGAGGACGTTTGAGCCGATGGCTCTCGACTGCCCCATGTATTCCGTCACATAGATCAGATCATCGGTAATCAGACTCGCGAGATGCGAGCGGACAACATTCGAATCCAGTGACAGATGCGTCGTGTCCGCCATGCGGTTTGAAAGCGTCAGAAGATCGGCGATGAGCGCTGTATGCACCGCAAAGGATGACGGCGCGTCCATGCCGGTGACGTCACCCTTCAGGGCCTCATAGGTATCAGTCAGTCCCTGCCATTCGGCCTGATGCCCTTCAAGGATCCGGTTCTCCTCCATCACTTCATTGACGTCGGCGATCCTGCCGGCGATTTCGTCCTGCTTGTCCGTCATGGCCGTCAGTGCCCCTTCGTTTCCTCCGAGGTAGTTCGCAGACAGCCCGCGGTGCTGCTGGACATTCTGAATGAGCGCCTGGATCTTCACCGTGCTCTCAAGCCCCGTCAGCTCATGGTTCACGGTATCGATCTCCGACTGGGTGCTGTACAGAATGAACCCCATCGATCCGATAATCGGGACAAAAAATAACAGAAAAATCAGGACAAATTTCTCCGGGTAGGTGAGCCTGTTCATCAGGCCTTCCACCGGTTTCAATAATACGCTCATCATGCATTCCCCTTAATGCACGCGAAAAAGGCCCCGGAAAACAAAGCGTCCAAAGGACTGCCTGCCGGTTCCCTGTTCCGTATGCCTGTAGTCATGGACCCAGTATAGGACGTTTGCATCCGGAGAAAATAGGATCTGCGTCACAAAAATCGTGACGAATTCATGAACGATCGTGAGGTGGGGAGATGCCGATTAACCGGACAGGTGACAGGAAAAAGTCCGATCATGCCGATCGTCCGCTTTGCACAGACCCGATTATGCACTTTACAGCCTGCACGTAACCATACATGCAGGCCGCAAGGTGCACGTCATTATCGTTTGCATCAATCTCCCAACCAAAAAAAATAGCTGAACACCTTGGATCCGGTGCTCAGCCTTGTTTTTACTGTCTGTCTCACGATTTGTCCGGTGCCCCAAACTGCTGGAAGACCGTATTGCGCTGTTCCGGATAGAGCTCCCGGCCACTGACGTCATTGATGATCATGGCGTTACGCATGACGGCAAGCTGCAGATTCGTCGCACTGATGCCGTGGGAATGCAGAATGTCTGTCAGGAGGTAAAAGCGGCTTTCCGCTCCGCGGTCTTTGATCGTCAGGCGATAGTTCCGGTCCACGGACGGATGATCGTCGTCCTCGAACTCGGCCTGTTTGGCGATGTCCCCGAACCAGCCCGGAAGATCCGGTCTGTAGCCGGTGGCGAGGATGACCTTATCCACCGTCGACTGAAAGGCCTGCTCTTCTTGCCACTCGTTTAATTCAAGGCTGACCGGTGCGCCCTTTTTCGACTGGGACATCCCCGTCAGCTCCACCCGGGACTGAATCGTCACGCCGCTCTCGCCGCCGTCTACGGTGCGATGATAGAGGGTTTCATAGATCTCATGCAGGGTCGCTTCCTCCACGCCGTTTCGGATCCTCGTGAGCATCGGCCCTTCGCTCAAGCGCTTATCAAGGGGAAGGTTGTGGAAGTAGTCCACATAGTCCGGAGAGAAGAGCTCGAGCCCGAGTTTGCCCGCTTCAAGCTGAAAGAAACCCGACGAGCGTGTGTACCAGCTGATGTGCGGTTTCCCGTCCTGTTGTCCGTGCATGAGCTCAATGAAGATCTCCGCGGCACTCTGACCGGATCCGATCAGGGCCACATGATCACCCGAGAGGATCTGATCTTTCTCCTGCAAAAAGCGGCTTGAGTGAATCGCGTCGTGCTCGTGGACGTCCTTGTCCATAGCCCCCGGGACCATCGGCTTCGTGCCGGTGCCCATGCTGAGGTGCCGGGTCAAGACGACGTCTGTTTCACTGCTTTTTTTATCCAGGACATGCACCTCAAAGTGGTCGTCCTTCATAACGACATCCGTCACCCGTTTGCCGAAGCGGACATTGCCGAGCTGATCTTTGACCCAACGGGCGTAAGCATTGTATTCCCGTCGCGGGATGTCAAACCGGTTGAAAAAATAGAACTGGTACAGCCGGTTCTGTTTATGGACGTAGTTCAAAAAGCTGTAAGGACTCGTCGGATCTGCGAATGTGACGAGATCGGCGATAAACGGCACCTGCAGGTCCGATCCTTCAAGGAGCATCCCCGGGTGCCATTCGAATTCGTCGTTCTCATCAAAAAACACCGTATCCAAACTGTCTGAGTAAGGTGCGGCAAGGGCCGCCATGCCGAGGTGAAACGGTCCCACCCCGACGCCAATCAGATCATACATCACGATCATCTCCTTCGTTTTCAGATGAACAGATTGTACCATAAATTCCGCATATTAGCTCAAGAGCGATTTCTTTGCTTTCGCCAGCGCCAGATCCGGTATACCAGCAAGTAGATCAGGATCCCTGTCATCGCCCCGAGGCTGTCAATCACCACGTCCATCACGTCACCGACACGGCCCGGGATAAACGTCTGGTGATACTCATCCGTCGCCGCGTAAGCCGTGGCAATGAACCAGGCATAAACGGATGCCCGAAAGAGCGTCACCCGGCTTGCGAGAAGGGCATGCAGGACAAGGACGCCGAGGATCAGGTAGACGAAGAAGTGGGCACTCTTTCGGATCAGGGTATGAAGAATACCGATCTCAAAATCGATCAGCGGCAAAGCCGTCAGTACCGTATGGATCCAGCGCGTAATGCCGCCGCTTAATGCAGCCGATTCATCTCCTGGCTGATGGGAGAAAAAGAAGATCAGGCCCATCCAGAGAATCACAGCGAGCCAGGAAAGTTTCTTATGCATGAGTAAGCGCATCCTTTCTGTTTATAAGCTTCCGTTCGTCAGTTCCGTCTGAACCGCGCAGGAATGAAGCGTTGGATCCGAGATCCGAGTACCATTTCCGCAAGACCCGTCCGGATCGTCAATGCGAAATAGATGACAATCCCGATCACGACAGACACCGTCAGAACGAGCACGTAGTCCATCTTCCCGTCCATACCGAGCATCGCCGCCATCGAGAATCTGACAACGACCACAGTGGCTGCCATCACCGCAGAGAAAATCGTAATCAAAAGGAGCCGCTTCCAGACGGTCGCAAAGGCAAATCCGGCAAAATGCTCCACCGCCCATACCATGACCATGATCGCGAGGATATAGCCCGCCGCTGTCGCAAGGGGCGCGCCCACGGGGCCGAACCAGGTGATGAAGGGGATGTTCACGATCAACTTCGTGAGAATCCCGATCAAAAGTGCAAGTACCGCCACCTTCTGCCGGTTCAGTCCCTGCAGGAGGGCTGCCGTCACGGCAAAGACCGAGAAGAGGATCGCCACCGGGGCATAGAACTGCAGAATCGGTGCCCCGATTTGAATGTCTTCGATGGAGTACAGCGTTCCGTAGGCAGGCACGGCAAGGACCATAAGGCCGATAGCTGCCGGTACAGTGAAAAAGAAAATGATCTGGTAAATCTGAGTAATCTGCCCGTTCAGACGCGTGCGGTCACCGGTCGTAAAGGCCGCCGTCACCGTCGGGATGATTGTCAGTGACATGGCCGTTGCGATCGTGACGGGAATGAGGACGAGCTTATGCACGGCCTGGCTGTAAGCGCCGAAATACTGTTCAGCTTCCCGCTGGGTATATCCGCCCCCCATCATCGCCTCGTTAAACGTCAGAAGGTCAATCATCTGATAGAGCGGGATCGCAAGACCAACGAGGGATATCGGTACCGCATAGGCAAGCAGTTCTTTGTAGATCGCAGGCAACGATTTTTGCGCCGGCTTCGTCCCATCCGGATTCATCGGCTGTTTCCCAATGTTTACATCGTTTAAATATCGGCCCGTCTTCCTAAAGAAGTACGTGAGAATCCCGAGGCTTCCCACAGCTCCGACGAAGGCGCCAAAGGTCGCAAACCCGACCGCTGTCCCGAGTTCCCCGCCCCAGACGTCAAGGATCAGCCACGTCAGAATCAGGATGAAGGCGATCCGGATGAGCTGTTCGACGACCTGCGAGATCGCTGTCGGTCCCATCATGTTAAAGCCCTGGAAGTAGCCGCGGATCGACGACATCACCGGGATGATGATGAGGGCGACACTGACCATGCGGATCGTAAAGACAGCGTCGGCGATGGAGTTCCCGTCAAGGTCATCCGGGTTCAGGAATTGTCTCGCGATCGGTTCGGCGAGCATAAACAGGAGACTGAACGCGAGTATCCCCGTCACCGTCATGACAACGAGACCAGAGCGGAACAGGCGCCGGATCGTATCATAATCGCCGAGGGTATTGTATTTGGAGACAAACTTCGAAATCGCAATCGGGATCCCCAGGGTCGACAGGCTCAGAAAGATCGTGTAAGGGGTGTAGCCGTATGTATAGAGAGCGAGCCCTTCGAGGCCGACGATGGCCTGGAAGGGGAAGATATAAATGATCCCGAGCATTTTCGAGGCAAAAATCGCGGCGGTCATAATCGCCGTACCGCGGATCAGCTGTTTATCGGACATAGAACACGACTCCTTTTCTGCACACTGATAACCGTTCATGCTTAAACACCACTGTATTTTATCATAATTTTTGGACTTTGGTCCGCTTTCTGTAACTTATTAATCATTTTTGTATAATTATGTAGTTGCTTTGATGGATTTTTATAAAACAGGCATAATTTTGCTACATTTTTGTTGTGAATCATCCGACAAAAGGAGTAAGATGGAATCAGGTTTATTATTGTTCGGAGGGAAGCTATATGCAACAGGAAATGTTACATCTTTTTTATTACACGACAGGAATACCGATTCATTATCTCGCCCTTGACGGGCGGCCACTCGCAAGCATGCCGCACACCGTGAGCGATCCGCTCAACCGGATTGAAACCGTCAGCCGGCTCGCTTCAGAACGTGTCCCCGCTTTCCCGGACGGGGAAGCCCGTGCGATTGTCGATGATCTGCATCAGCACTACTACGGCCGCAGTGTCATGAAGAATGGCGTGCGCACCGGGATCCTCCTGGTCGGTCCCACTCAAGTGCATGATATCACGAAAGACCGGTGGGATGCGCTTTTTTATCAAGGCGGATTTTCACTCAATGAAAAAGATCTCATCCACAGGCAATATGAGAACACACCCAAAATGCCGTTCATCCAGATGAAGTATGTCAAGATGCTGCTCGAGCAGCTCGAGCGCCTCGATTACAGTCATCTGACCGGTTTGTCTGAAGAAGACGAGGATTATTTCAACGTGCGCCGCACGATCAAAGGGGCCTTCACGGAGGAACCGGTGGATCACGCGCCGCTTGCCCTTGAGCAAGAGTTTCTCGATGCACTCGTCGCCGGCGACCGCTCGGTTCTTGAGCGGATTTCGGACTTTGACAAGTTCCCCGTGCCGCCAATCGGCAACGGCAGCCCGGTCCGTGCGTATAAAAATGTTCTGATCAGCGGCGTTGCCGTCGCGATTCGGCGCATTGCCGAGGTGGGGATTGATTTCCGGGAGCTTCAGCACTATTCGGATCGCTTTATTCTGAAAGTCGAACAGACCGAGGATATGGGCAGCCTCCTCAGGCTTTTCCAGCAGATGTTCCTTGATCTCTTTGACATGGTTGAGGAATACCGCCAGGAATCCTACTCCCAGTCGGTCCTGATCGGCATCCGCTATATCCGCAATCACCTCGACAGCAGCTTCCGCCTTGATAATGTCGCCAAAGAAGTCGGGTTAAACCCCCGCTACTTCGGGACCCTCTTCAAAGAAGAGACGGGCAAGACGATCCTGCAGTTTGTCACAGAAGAGCGGATCAGCCTCGCGAAGCGTCTCTTGCGGGACCGGCAAAACGATATCGCCGATGTGGCGAAGTACGTCGGTTTCTCAAGCCAGAGCCACTTCACCCAGGTGTTCCGAAAGAAAGTCGGCAAGACGCCGAAAGTGTATCAGGAGACCCATTCCTCCCACGTCGTCGAAGAGAACGGCGCCTGAAACCTTGCATAATGATTAACAGCGCGTGACCGCAAGTCGGTCACGCGCTGTTTTTATCATTTCTCCTTATACTGTTTATAATCAAAGGAGGAATTATAAAGCGCATATTTCGAAAACGGCTCAGGTTTCCGACGCTTTTTCTTATATAACAGCCAGTCATCATAGAGATTAAACAGCTTCCCGAAATAGTCCGCATCTTTAATAAGCTGATGCTGTTGCACAAACGGATTGTTCATGGCTGCAAAGAACCGGTAAGACAAAAACGAATCGATCATCTTAATCGTGAGCACTTTCCGGTCTACGAGATGCGCAATCGTCCCGAAGAAACTTAAGTATTCTGCAATCCGGACCACATCCTCCTCTGAGAAAGGATCCTCATCGCCTTCCTCAAAGGTTTCAAGCTTTGCATATACAGCCCTGATATTAGGATTACCGGAAAACGTCGCATTCAGATTCATTATAAATTCGGCCTCTTTGATTTTTTGATTCTTCACGATCTGATAATAAATGACAACAACGCCGAGCAGTGCTAACGTTGACGAAATCACTTGGTATACATTAATCATATTCATCGCATGCCGGGGTCTCCCTGACAGCCAGCCGGTATTTCTACCGGGTAACATATGTATCATTTGGCTTCATGATTGGGAATCGCCCCATGCCCCCTCCTTCACTCACCGCTGTTTTTTCTTTATGTTCCTTACCATTGACCTGTCACACCCATTAATCAACAGTATGGTGTCGGTTGCTATGTCAGCCCTCTAACTCATCGGTCATATAACGTTTCAGACCGACGCTTCCATCGGCTTCAAACCCGTTTTTCTGAAAAAGCGCCTGAGCGGCTTTGCTGTCTGACAGTGTAAGAACCATCAGTTTGCTGCACCGTTTCTCTTTGACCATGCTGTATGCGTAATCGTAGAGACTCTGACCAATCCCCAAGCCTCTTTTCTCAGAAGAAACGACAAAGTTCTCCATGACTCCATAGTTCAGATCGCCGAAGGCCCCGTTTGGACAGACATTTACTGTCAGTGTACCAACGATTCGTCCGTCCACTTCCGCAACGAGAAGATAATCACGTTCGCTTTCGGCAAGTGCCTGAATGCGCCCCGTCAACACCGGATAATCATCTTTAGGACTCAATAATGTATACAGTTCCTTTATCTGGCCCTCGTCCCCATCTTTCGCTTCCCTGATATGAACCATCTGTTTCTTCCCTCCTTTTCTTCTGTTTCGTTCTTCGCCCGGATAAGAGACCTTGCGACCGCTTGCACTCCCGGACAGTTGACTTTGTCTCAGTATAGCTGAAATCCGGATTAGAAAAAAGAGGACAACCGGATTGCCCCGCGGTCAACTTCTTCAATGTCTCCGATGCCCTTTCTGATAGCGGTTTACAGCATCCATTACCGGCAGTACGATAGATAGTGCCCCCCCACATCACCCGGAAAGGACTGCATCTGTCATGGATATCACCGTCGTCTTTACATCCGTCACCGTAATGGGTGCGATCATTGCCATCGGCATGCTGTTTGCCGCGACAGTGACCGTCACTCCCGAACTAAAAAAAGCACTCATCCTGATCATTTTAAATATCGCGGTTCCGTCGATTGTTCTGAACGGTGTCTTCAATACTGATGTATCCGGCGGGCTGCTTCGTCAGGCACTCCTGATCTTTGGCATCTCCATCGTGTTTCACTTTGGGGCCCTTTTGTTTGCGTGGGTCTTGGCAGGGCTGTTCGGATTCCGGTCGGTTCTGGCGAAGAAACTGATCGTCCTCGCTGCCCTCGGCAATACCGGCTTCATCGGCATTCCCCTTGCGGCTACGATCTTCGGTCCCGTCGGCGGCCTCCTTGCCGCCGTCTTTGACGCAGCCCTTGATCTCGTGCTGTTCTCTGTCGTCATTGCCTTCTTGCAGTCCGGAAGTGCCGTTTCGATCCGGAGCATGCTGAAGTCCCTGATCAATGCACCGCTCATCGCCGTCACGATCGGCCTCTCATCCGCTGCCGCGGGTGTGGAGCCGCCCGCATTCATCCGGCAGCTCACGGAACACCTCGCCGGGCTCGCTGCTCCCCTTGCCATGCTGTACATCGGTATGATGCTTCAAGGCGTGATCAGACAGACGGGCATTACCGCCTATCGGCAGATCTGGTTCCCGCTTACGATGCGCCTGTTGGCCATTCCGATGATCACGATGGCCGTCTTACTTCTGACACCACTCGACACAGAGATGAAGCATCTCGTCATCATCCTGTCTGCGATGCCGACGTTCACCCTGTCTGCGATCCTTTTTGCGAGATACTTGCCGGACCGCGACGAAAAGACAGCCATCATCACCATTGCCTATTCAACGCTTCTCTCACTCATGACGATTCCTTTGATGGCCTGGATTGCATCCGGGATATTTGGCTGACAGAAAGAATTGTATTAAAATAAAACGACCTCCATGATCACCATAAAAAACGGTTTTGGCCCTATGCAGACAGAGCCAAAACCGTTTTGTTTATTCGTTATTAAATGGATGCTTCCCAAACAGGCACAATCGCCACTTCCCGGAACACCGTCCCCGTCGGGGACGCCTCCGCAACGGACGAGGACACACCGATCTCCACGCCCAGTTCCCGTTCCACCCTATCGATCAGATCCACATGGAAGGCCAGGTAGCCGAGCGCTTCGTCCTCTTCAAAGAAACCGCCCTGACTCTGAATCAAAGCCTTCACAGGCTCGCGGTCTTCTCCGAACACCTTCGCCGATTTGAGGAAGTAATCGTCCTCCGAGAAGCTTCGCACCGGGTCATCGGTAACGGCTTTGTTCTGCTGGTAGAGCTGACCGGTGTGCTTGTTCTCAAGTGAACAGTAGTGCACCCCCATCGAGAGCTTCTGCTCATCGGCAAACATAAGCAGTTCCTTACAGATTCGCTGGCTCTCTTCAATGGCGAGCCCGCCTGCGTACCAGTAGTTGTAGTACGTCTCAAAGGGCGGATACTTCAGTTTGAAGCCCCGCTCGATAAACGGCTGCGGATTCTGAATCGGAAAGCAGAACTCAAGGAGATTGATACCATCGACCCCGATGGCATCGAGCTTCAAAAGCAGATCCTTCATCTCGTCAAGGGTCCCGGGAATAACGGGCATCTCAACGACGACCTTCGGGATGTAGGACTTGGCAAGCATCATGAGCGAAAACAGGGCATCATGCTGTTCAAAGGTCTCGTCCTGTTTCACGCTGAAGCGGATCTCGTCCAGATCTGCGAGATACAGCTCAGAGAGAATCGAACGGGTCAGAAGATCCCCGGCGGTGTAGAGCCGGGTATATGTCTTCGGACTCTCAGCGTTCACGAATCGGAAGAATGAAGCCGTCTGCCTCGGATGAAGCAGGGGCTCCCCGCCGGTGAGCGCAATGTGATCGAACGTCTTCCCGCGATCGAGCTCTTTTTTCAGCTCCATTTCCGGATCATTGTTTCGCACCTGAAACTCGGCGAAGTTCTCCTGGTTATGGTTGAAGCAAAAATAACACGATTTGTGGCATTTGAATGAAATGAACGACGTATGGCTGTTTTCGCCTGTCTGGCAGGCCACACAGGCCGGGGAGATCCAGTTCAGATAATGACTCTTGTCCTGATTCCTCGAGACGATCGCTCCGGCGCCGGACAGCTTCGGCTCTGTCGAACGGCTGTCTGTGACAAACGGAATCCCCAGTGCCTCAATAGCCTGATCCGTCTGCCTGCGGATCTGTTCGTACCTCTCTGTATAGTCACGGAACACCGGATTGGTGATGCGACGATCCTGTTCTGTCATCATCTTCATGCTGCATAACCCCTTTCGTATGGCTTTTTTTAGCCGATCATCATTGGAACGCCTGTTGCATAAAAGAGAAACCGGCCGAGCGTCTCACCTACGATCACCAGTGAAAAAGCGGCGTAAAAGAGCGCGTAATGCTTCGGCTGAATCTCTCGGTATTTAAAGAGTCCATACACCATCAGTCCGATCCCCGCCAGGGAGAATCCCCATCTGAGAATCATGGACAGAAGATGCTCAGAAGCGAACAAATCAAGGGACGCTGCCCCTGCGACTCCGGCAGTGGAGAGCCCGCTTAAGAACACCGGCACATAGGCGAGCTGAATCACGAGTACAATGCTCCCTGCGACGGCAAGCCCCTTTAACAAACGGTGCACCTGTGCGGTTTTCTCCTCACGGCTCCTCAGGATAATGACCACGGTGATGACCGCGCCAAAGAAGACCGAAGTCCCGAAGAAACTGAGATACGTGTTGAAATCAGACCATGCCGGAATGATGGATGTGGCGTAAATACTCGCCATACTGACGATCGATCCGACACCGGCGAGTACCGTCAGCCAGCCAAACAGCTGACTCCACTTGTCCTTACGATCGAGAATCATGGCGACGAGCCACATGGCAAAAAACAGACCGGTAAGGAGGATCTCCCGGCTGAGCCAGGACGAGCCCACATTCATTATCGAGCGGTACGCGCCAAACGGATCCCCGAGATGCAAGGCCGACAGGAGGATCCCGACGGCAACGAGAGGCCCGGTCAAGAGTAGCCCAGGTTTCGTCAGGGCCTGCCGGACGCTCTGATCGAGCTTTGTCTGGCCGCGGATGATGACAACGAACAGGAATATCCCCACCGCTGCCTGCATCATTAACGTAAACAGCAACAGCTGCCATTCTTCTGCAAGTACGTGTAACATGTTGATCTCCCTCCTTCTGCTCTTATTTCTCCGCCTCAGGAATGGCATCGACGATGACGTTCGGTGAGGTAATGCCCTCGTCTGCGAACACCTTCAGTTCCACACCTGAGCCGTATTTTGCCCGTAGATCTTCAATATCACCGAAATCGAGTGCGCGCATCACACAGGCATCGACGCAGGCCGGGTTCTTTCCTTCATCGACGAGCTCCACGCAGCCGTCACACTTTCCTGCTTTGCCTGTTTCTTCGTTATATTGCGGCCCTTCATACGGGCAGGACCATAAACACATCTTACAGCCGACGCATTTGTCGTCATCATGGACAACGAGCCCGTCTTCCGTGCGCTTAAAGATCGCGCCTGTCGGACAGTTCTCTGCGCACTTCGGTTCATCACAGTGGTTACAGCTGACCGAGAGGAAGAAGCCCCATGTATCCGGAAAACGTCCGCCTTCAAATTCATACACACGCCGGTAGTTGACCCCGACTTTCAGATCGTTCACATCTTTGCAGGACACCGAACATACTTTACAGCCGGTACAGACGGTGGAATCAATATAAAATCCTTTTTGTCCCATGTTTGCTCACCTCCTTAAAATATCACCCGTTGTTCCCAATACTTATCCGCTTTGAGCGGCGGTCCGTCATACTTCTCGACGGTGACGTTGCACGTGTTCCAAGGTTCTTCCCCCTGGCCGCTGTTGTGGGCCCCGTTTAACATATTCGTCGCACCGGCCCGGTCGATACCTGTCTCTTCATCGAGATCCACCCAGGCTCCTTCACCGAGGGTCACAACGCCAGGCATGAGCGTCTCCGTCGTAAAGAGATTTCGGATCACTTTGCCGTGGCGACTGCGGATTAAGACGGTCTCCCCGTCTTTCAGACCCCGTTCATCAGCGTCGCGTTTGTTCATAACAAAATCCTGAGGGAAAGCCTCTCTGAGTTGAGGGACGTTATCGAATACCGAGTGACTTCGTCTCGGATAGTGGAGGGTGACGAGCTGGAACGGAAATTCACCCTTTTCCTTCGTTTCATAGTTCTCAAAGGTGTCTTCATACCCTTCAAGAGGCGGCTCGTATTTGGCAATCGGCGCGATCGTCGTAAAGCCGTAGGCGGCTATCTCATCGGCAAGAATCTGACAGTGGATTTCAAGCTTCCCGGTTTCGGTATCGAGAGGATTTCCTTCCGGGTCGTCCACATAAGCCTTGCCTTTAATGTCACCGAGGTTGTCGCCCGGTGAACGCTTCACCTGATAAGACCCTTTTTCAAGGAGCTCGGACAGATCGATCCGACCCTGTTGCGGCTCACCTTCCACGCCCCACTCGTCGATATCTTCTTTCGTAATCGTGACGAGAGGTTCATAGTCCTCCCCGTTATCCTGAATGACCTGTGAGCCGGCGAGGCTGTTGAAGAACTGTTGCTTGTCACTGATCGGGAAGAGCGTCTCTTCACTGATGCCGAGGCGCTTGCCAAGTTCGACTTCCATCCATTCTTCCGTGCGGGCTTCAAACAGCGGTTCCGTCACCTTATTGGCAATGAAGATGGCTTCCGGGTTCCCGGTATTGATGCGTCCTTCCTTCTCCCACTCCGTCGTCGCAGGCAAGACGATGTCCGCGTACTTCGAGATCGTCGAGAGGACGATGTCATTGGTAATGATGGAGTCGAGTTTACGAAACGCTTTAATCCCTTTTGGAATGTCCGAAGACTGGTTTAAGAAGTTGTCCCCGCTTCCCGGGCGGACTTTCCAAATCATGCGGATATCACACGGCACCTTGCCGCGAACGGTGGCGGTGTATTCCCCGTTTAAGATCGCGTCGTACGTCTCCGTGTAGGCCATGCCGTGGAAGTCCGTCCGTGTCGGTGCTGCGAAGCGGTAGCCGTCATACGCACCGAAGGTGAGTCCAGGGAAGAGCGGATTTTCCGGGCTCTCGAGACCGCGGCCGCCCGGCATAACGAGGGTCTTGCCGCCGTAGCTTTGGTTTCGTGCATAGTTCAGCGTGAATACCCCTGCCCCCGGTTTTCCAACGTTACCCGTCATCCAGCCGACGGTCAGGAACGCCTGACAGAACTGCTGGCCGCGGTGGGTACGTGCAGGTGCGAACGAAGATTGGAAGATCATCGGCTTCGTTGTGCCGATCTCCTGAGCGAAAAAGCGGATTTTCTCCACCGGCGTGCCGCAAATCTCCGACGCCCATTCCGGCGTCTTTGGAACGCCGTCATACGTGCCGAGGACGTAGTCCTTGAAGTTCTCCTTCGGATCGGCCCCTTCCGGCATGTTGTCCTTGTCAAAACCGACGGTACAGCGATCAAGGAAGTCCTGATCCTGCAAGTCGTTTTCGATCATGTAGTAGGCAAGGGCCAACAGAAGGGCCGTATCCGTCCCCGGTCGGCACGGAATGAATTCCGCATCGAGTGAGCGCACCGACGGATTGATAAACGGATCGACGAAGATGAACTTCGCGCCGGCTTTTTTCGCCTGCATCAGGTTGTACTGCGGGTTGCCTCCGTTACTCCAGGCCGGATTCGAGCCCCACATGACGATGAGCTTACTGTTGCGCCAGTCAAGGCGGTCACTGCCGCCCCAGGAGAGGTTCGCTGCCATATGCTGCTGCGGTTTGCCCCATGCCCCTGACGAGGACGAGCCCCAGCGAACGAGTGCGCCACCGTAATGGTTGATCAGGCGGCTTGCGCCGATGATCGACTTGTTCCCGTAGTTTTCTTTGACCCGCTTCAGTTCATCTGCGACGAGATCGAGCGCCTCATCCCACTCGAGGCGGACCCATTCGTCTTTCCCGCGCAGCTCTTTCTTGCCGCCACCCGGTTCCCAGTGCTTTCGTTTCATCGGATACTTCAGGCGATCGACGCCAAACACCTGGTGACGCTGACTGCGCCCTCTTGCACAGCCTCTTTGCTGCGGATAGTCCGGGCTGTCTTCATGGGTGTCATCGGTCTTTTGTTTCGTGACCACCCCGTCCACGACGAACCCTTTGTTCAGACATCGGCCGCCACAGTTATGCCAACACGATGCTGAGACCCAGCGTCCTTCTTCTTCGAGTTTCTCTGCGGCCACTTTTGAATCAATTTTCTTCAGGCCATACGCCGGCGCCGCCGCTGCGGTTGTCAGTGCCGCTGACCAGCCGATAAACGCCTTACGGCTGAATTTCTTATCAAGTGCCTGTTTCATCAGACTTGCCATGTCATTCACCTCCGAATGTCGTTGTTCATGATAAACGTGTGTCGTTCAGTTCCTTCAGTGCATCCTGATCAAAGCGTGTCAGGCCGTCCAAGAGAAGGACTGCGCCCCGGTAGAAGTCCGTGTCCGCCGATTCGAGGACGAGTCCTTTAAAGATCGGCAGCCAGTTTCTCAAATGCTCCTCCAAAAAGGCCGCCTGATCGGAGAGAAGCGTCTTCATACGGAGCCAGTCTCCGGCTTCCCAGGCGTCTTTTGTCATCTCGGAAAGCCGGTACATAAAGTCGAGCTCTAACCCAAGGTGGTCATCGGCCTCCTTCTGATACTGCACCGGAAGAAATGCATACTTCAAATAGTGAAGCCGCACCTCCCGGGTCTCGGTCTGAAAGAGGAGACCATCCTTATTCGTGTACGCGGACTCCCAAATCGGCGCCGGAAGCTTATAGGGCCCGATAAACATCCGGGTATAGTCCCAGTGCAGGCGGTCAAGAGGCACCGCTTCGTTCAAACAGGCCGCGATCAGCACTCTTCCTTCCTGAATCGCCGGGTACTCGTCTTCAAAGGGCAGCTCACTGTTCATCACCTTTGTCAACGCATCCGTCAGCTCCGCATCGGGTTCCCTTCTGAACAGCCGTCTCGCTGTATCGTAATAAAACATGCGTATCTCAATGAGTGGACGTGCATCCACTGTGGTCTGTTGCATCATTATTCCCTCCTTTCATTCTGTCTTACAGTCCCGTTGTGTATGTTTTGTGAAAAAGTGAGCTTACGTCCAGTATAAGAGACCAATCGGGGTGCGGGCGGTGTAAATCTGAACAGATTCAGCACCCCCTGACTGTGACCCGTCACCAGGTAAACGCATCTGCCGGGAAGAAATCGTGTCCAAAATGTGAATTTCGCATGAAAAACAGCCTGACTCCCGAAGGCCAGACTGTTTTTCTTCCTGTTATTTACGTATTTTTGACGGTTGTCTGAAGAAAATCGATGGTGTGAATCTTAACGGCGATGCTGATGTTCACGAAATCTTCATGGTTATAGAGATCAACATGCAGCAGACTGCTGATTTTTTGCATCCGGTTTCTGAGCGTGTTCGGATGCACATGAAGGGCGGCTGCTGTCTCCTGCACATTCATGTCATGGATGATCCACATCTTCAGCGTGTGAATATACGCTGTCTGTCCCTGACTGTCTGCCTGGATGAGGGGGGCCAGATAGGATTCACTGAACTCGGTGAGGTGATCCTGATTGAGGTAAAAGAGCAGACGGAGCACCCCGAGATCTTCAATATGATAGACGACGTTTTCCTTTGACCATTCATGACCGAGCTTCAGAGCCATGAGCGCTTCCTGGTAGCTCTTGTTCAGGGCCGTCGGTGACGGATAGCACTTGCCGATCCCGGCTTCTGCAAGGAGCTGTTCGTCCTTCTTTGCTGCCTCAACAAGGAGATCATGCAGATAGGTTTTGATGCGGTCCCGGCGGACGTTGCCATCCTTTGCACAGATCGCTTCCTGAATGAGAATGATGTCTCCCTGGAACCATTCGATGATCGCCTCTTTTAAATCCTGACGGATCCGCCTGATCAGCGCCTCTCCCGTTTCTCTGTGCCAGCCTGTAGGGAGATGCTGTTCATGCTCAGGGTTTGCTTGAATGCGGATCACTGCGAGGTGATGAGGGCCTTCAAGCTGCCACCCCCAGGTCCTCGCCTGATCCCGGAGAGCCTGTTCATGCTTGAAATTGTTGTAGAGGAGATCATGCAGGAAATGGTGCTTGAAGGTGCCGTTGACTTCCTCCATCTTCCGCTCCTCCTGCATGACGAGCGACAGAAGCAACGCATAATAGTCGAACAGCTGCCGGTACCAGGGCGTGTGTGTCAGCGGCGTGATCACAAAGCCCTTCACTTCCTCTTGCACATAGACCGGAAAACAGCTTAACGGAATCGTCTGACCCGCGGCTTCACGCACAAACGATTCAGGGTGAAAGTAATAGCGCTGAAGCCACCGGCTTCTTGACTGTATCAGATGCTGCGCCCACGTCCCGTGAAGATCGGGCGCATCGCTCTCAGGTCCTTTAATGACCTTGAACGTCTCATCAAGAAGCGTCACTGGTTGACCGGTCGCCGTCTGCAGGGCATCGATTCGCTCATAGAGCAATGCCGCAGTCGCCTGCTCGGTATCTTGCAAAAGACGAAAATTCGGATTGGCCGCACCGACGGCGGGATCCTCCGTGAGCGGTACCCCGAGCCGGACAACCGGCACCTCAAACAGCTCATAAACATCCTGATAGCCCTCTTCAGCCGGCAACGGCTCCGGATGATAGATCAGCACAGCCTTCACCGCTGCCATCTGCATGAGCTGCAGCATATCGTCTTCCGTGAGCGCGTCTCGGCCAGGCCGCCTGAAGGGCAAATACACAATCATCTCCTGAGCCTCTGTTTCACTGTAGGGATCAAACGAGAGCCTGTCGTAGGAAACAGGCGTCTCACCAATCTTTGTAAGCGGGTAGACAGTTGTAAAGGGAAGCGAAAATAAGAGATCCTGAAGGGTCTTCATCGTACACCACCTGACCTGTATGGATTCACAGACGGCTGTCTGTGCTTGATCACAATTGCGGGCTCCGTAAAACGTGAGATGGGGACATCGTTGCCGGGATAGCGGTATCCGGGCTGTGCCGTGACGGGCATTTTTGCATAGGTAAGGGCGTCTGTCGGACAGGCGTCCACACAGACGGGGGACTGACCATCGTCGAGACGCTCATGGCAAAAGTGGCACTTATCCACCTTCTCCGTGACCGGGTTATACTGCGGTGCCTGAAACGGGCACGCCTCTGCACACAGTTTGCAGCCTTCGCAATGCGTATCATCATGAACAACGATGCCATCGCGGCGCTTCGTATAGTTATTATGCGGACAAATGCTTACACAGACCGGGTTCTGACAGTGGTTACAGGCCATGGAGAGGTAGACGGGGCGGCCGCTTTCCCCTGCCTGCTCACTGACGCTCCGCCTCGGAAGATCCCCCGGACTTCGGCGATTCTCCTGAAAACACGCGGCACGGCACGCGTAACACGCCACGCAGCGATCTGCCTGGATGATAAAATGATAATGATCCATATTAAGCCCCCTTTCCCGACAATTTTGTGAACAGATAAACTTTCCTGATATTTCTATCATATAATAGAAATGAATGATCTGAACGGAGGGATCCTAACAATCCCGTGACACTTTTTGAATGGAGGGGCTTGATGATGGCCATCACCCGACACGTCTGCCCAAGAAACTGTTTCAGCACCTGCAGCATGCTTGCCGAGGTGGAGAACGGTCAGCTGAAGAAGGTGACCGGAGACAAAGATCACCCCTATACCCGCGGGAAACTTTGCGCCAAAGGTCTCTCCTATGTGGATCAGGTCTATCACCCGGAGCGGCTGACGTATCCGATGTACCAAAAGACTAAAGGAAGCGGCCGCTTTGAGCGTATCTCGTGGGAAGATGCCTATGGCCTGATCATCAATGAGTGGGAACAGATTGACCGGATGTACGGATCCCTGTTGCCCGTCGGTCTTTATAAATACACAGGGGATCTGTCGGTCGGTCACTACGCCCCGGAGGAGTTCTTCTCCTCCATCGGTCCGACGACGCGCATCGTTGGCTCCCCGTGCGCCTCGGCAGGCTTTGACGCCGCGACCTATGATATGGGAGGCGCAGACGCCTCGGATCCGGAGACGATGACAGAGGCAGAGCTCATCGTGATCTGGGGAGCGAATCCTGCCGTGACATCGGTTCACAGCATCCATTTTCTCCAGGAAGCAAGGCGAAACGGCGCCACCATCGTCCTCATTGACCCTGTGCTGACAAAGACGGCCCGCCTCGCAGACCACTATATCCAGATCAACCCAGGTACCGACGGCCTCCTTGCCAATGCCCTGGCTCTCGGGCTGATCCGAAACGACCGTCACGACGTGACCTTTCTCGAGCGGCACACGAACGGTTTCGAACGGTTTTACGAGGCCCTGACATCACTCACTGACCAAGACGTACTCAGGGTCACGGGTATTCAGGAGAAGGCCCTCGCCCGTCTCCACACGCTTCTCGCCTCGTCTAGGCGAACCTTCCACTGGCTCGGTCTCGGTTTTCAGCGCCACGTCAACGGCGGTCAGATGATCCGCTGCGTCAACGCCCTGGCGGCGGTGAACGGTATGATCGGAAAACCGGGCGCTGGCGTCCATTACGCGCACGCGGACACGTGGATCTTTACCAATCAGACGGCCTTCTTCAAAGAACATCTGAGTGAAGAAAACCGGATATTGCCACTGAACGACTGGCTTGAATTCGGCGGCATGCATCTCGATCCGCCACTCAAAAGCCTCTGGATCAGCTGCCGGAATCCGCTTATTCAGGATCCGCAGCCCGCGAGGATCAGGGAATATCTGAAAGAGATTCCCTTTGTCGTCACTGCAGATCTGTTTATGACAGAGACCGCCAAATGGTCGAATCTCGTCTTGCCGGTGACGACCTTTTTTGAAGAGGAGGACATTGCGACGAGCTACTGGCACCGGGGGTTTACGTATAATGAGCAGGCGATTCTCCCTGTCGGTGAGGCGAAATCCGACTACACGATCATGCAGGAGCTCGCTGGACGAATGGCCGGGCGCTTCACCTATCCCTGCACCTTTCCGACCGGCCTCTCAAAGCGGTCGTACCTGAACCGACAGTGGAACCCTGATGTCCGCCGGCAGTTCGGTTTTCGCGATGTACATGATGCCTTTGCCAAACAGTCCTACCCGCAGACCCCTTATACGGCCTGGACAGACCGGGTATTCAAGACCCCTTCAGGGAACTATGAATTCGATTCCGGGCTTGCCCGCAAAAATGGCCTTCCGGCGCTCCCGGTTCACGATGAAGCCACAAGGGCGCCTCAGCCGGAGGGGATGCTCCGACTCCTGACGCCCCATGACACCTTCGGGCTCAACTCCCAGTTCAGGGAGACCCGCACGATCCCCGTGCAAAAACCCGCCGTCTTTTTGCACCCTGACGACGCGAAAGAGGCAGGGATTCAGAACGGGAGCAACGTACAGGTCCAGAACCGTCACGGCTCTCTTTTGCTGACTGCAGCGTTAACTGCGGACGTCGCAAAGGGCGTCGCCCTCATCTATCAAAGGAGCGGCCAAACGGCCGATGACGCCGTCAATCAGCTCGTCACCGTTCAGAGCGCGGATATGGGCGAGATGGTCTCCGGCTCAAAAGGCATCGCCTATTATGATACGTTTGTCGAGGTGAGGCCGGTTTCCAACTGAGTGAGGGGAAATCGACAGACGATGCACAGAGAGACACCGATACCAAAAAACGCTCATGATTATCTGCAAGGATAATCATGAGCGTTTCGTTTCCTGTCAGTATGATTCCAAAACAAGGTCTGGTCCCGATCAAAACTCCACTGCTCGCAGGTTGTTCGGATCGATCCGCTTTAACATGGTCCGCTCCTTCAAAGTCGGCGGTTCGTTTTCCGGTACGTCCTGCTCATGAATCGGAAATCCGGTTTGTTTTTTCACGTCGTCAACGGTCACGCCCGCATGAACCGAATCCAGATAAAGCCTGCCGTTTCGGTAACCGAACACACAGAGGGGCGTCACGATTTTATACAGGTTTCCCCTCGTTGTGATGAAGTCCACGTCCTCCACAAATGTGCGCACATCGTGCTTCGCCCGCCAGATGATCGCTTTTTTTGCCGTGGGAATCAATACGGCACTGCCGGCACCGCCCGGCAGTTTGACTTTCGGCTTTTTCGCGTCCCCGATCAGGGAAGCGTTGACGTTGCCGTACTGATCAAACTGCACACCGCCCAAAAACGCCACATCGAGCTTGCCTCTCATCGATAAATCAAAGATATCCGCCAGGCTGAAGGCAGATTCCGCCTGCCGCGCGAGCTCAGGCCCTGCCGACGAATAGGAGGTGTTTCTGAGCGTCGCAGGATTCACCCCGCCCGGGATATTTAAATGAACCAGATCCGGGGCATGCAGGCTTCTTGCAAGCATCATGGCCACCATCGGCATATGGGACGAAACGCCGTGAAAGACCGTCTCCTCATTCTGAAGAAACCTCGCCATGACACAGGTCATCATATCGGCTGTCGCCGAGTCCGCCTGTCTGTTCATCGGTTCATCACACCCCTTCCACGGCAGTCCTGCTTCTCAAGTGCCGTAAGCCAGTCATCGATCGCTTCGGTATCGTTCGCTTCCAAGAACTGCTTCAGCATCTTGTCGTTCACATCGTAGCGCCCTTCACAGCTCGTCGGCATAGCTCCGTTCGGTGCTTCGACCACCGCATCCACAAGAAACCCGGGAATATCAACCGGCCTGGATCCGTTGCTGTTCTGAAGGGTTTTGACGACTTTCTCCGCCGTCAGGATGACCTTGTCCGCAGCCCTCAAAATGATCTCATCCTCATACTTCGCCCCTTCGATGACGGCGTTGCCCCTCTCGTCCGCTGTATGGACGTGAATCACCGCAACATCAGGGCGGATCGTCCGGACAAGGGTCACCTCTTCGCCGCTCCCGAAGGGATCCTCAACGACTTTGAAATAGTCTTTCTCCACAAGGAGATCGCCGTGCATCAGTCCATGCACAGGGACAAACGGCACGTTCATGGTCGCACCTCTCAGGGCGTTGATCACGGTATAGCAGGCGTGTTCGTTGCCGGTAATGCGCCCGTCCTCGACGCCTTTACGAAAATGGGTACAGAGCCCGTACGCCGATTCATAGCTCACAAACCCCGCGTCGACGGTGTCGACGAGTCCCAGGGCACAGAGGAGATCAATATCCAGGGCACCGGCCGTTTTGGCAACGGACAGGGAGCCGATCCGCTGCCGGGCAATTTCCCGCACCGCAGCCATCGGCGCCCGATGAAGGGCGTTGCCGCTGAAACAGAGACGATCACCTTTTTTCACATACGTCCTTATGGCGTCTTTCAGATCCATTCGCTTCGACATGTTTTCTCACCTCACTATTTCACTGCATTGCTTGCAATATGAACCGCGTCCCAAACGCCGGCAAAAGGCGGGGCATAACAAAAGTCGACCATCCCGAGTTCATCGCTCGTCATGCCGTTATGAATGGCAAGGGCAATGAGATCCACCCTCAGGACCGCTCCCTTGGCACCGGCAATCTGACCGCCTAGAATCTTGCGGGTCCGCTTTTCACAAATCAGCTTGATCAACAGCGGCGTCGAACCCGGGTAGTAGCCGGGATGGTCATTGGCGGTCACCGTTACCGTTGTGACGTCCTCATAGCGCATCTTTGCCTCTTCTTCAGTGAGGCCCGTCCTTCCAAGCTCTGCGTTAAAGACTTTGATCGCCGCACTCCCGAGGGTCCCCGTGTATTTCTTGCGTCCGCCGGCGAGGTTCTCCCCGGCGATCCGGCCTCCTTTATTGGCATTCGTCCCGAGAGGGATATAGTCCGTTTCATCTTTGACTTTGTTATAGACCGTCGCACAGTCCCCTGCCGCAAACACATCCGGGAGATTCGTGCGCATTTCTTTATCCACAACCACCGCGCCCCGCCCGTCGAGTTGAAGGGCGGTGTCCGTAAAGAGATCCGTCGCCGGTCTCACACCGGCGGACAAAATGACGTAGTCGGTTTCATAAGCGCCTTGTGCGGTTTTGACAGAGAGGCCGCGTCCTGTGTCCGTAATCTCCTGGACCGCTTCAGACAGATGCAGGGACACGGCATTCGTAATCAGTTCGTCTCTTGCAACGTTTGAGATCTCCTCATCGAACGGCATCAGAATCCGCGGGGCCATCTCAATGACGCACACGTCCTTCTTGAGGGTACGGAGCGCCTCGGCCATTTCGATCCCGATATAGCCGGCACCGATGATCGTCACATGTCTGACAGAAGGCTGATCGAGTTCCTCTTTCATCCGAAGACCGTCTTCCATCGTCTTTAACACACGCACGCGATCGAGCCCGGTACCCGGAATCGGCGGTACGATCGCTTTCGTCCCCGTGGCAATCATCAGCCGGTCATACGCTTCAATCCAGACGGACCCTGTCGTGAGGTCCTTGACCATCACCTGTCGGCGTCCGAAATCTACCTTCAGGACTTCATGTTTGAGACGGACATCGATCCCCTGCTTTTTGAAGACGTCTTCTTTTCTTGCGATCATGCGCTCATAGTCATCGTTTTCTCCGGAGATGTAATAAGGAAGGCCGCATGCCCCGTAAGTGGGGAATGCGCCTCGTTCAAAGACGGTAATGACAGCGTCAGGATCGGTGCGCCGAAGCTTCGACGCCGCCGACATCCCGGCGGCAACACCGCCTATTACAATCACATTCATGTGAGCCCCTCCTTGCCTGAAACCTCAATCATCCGCTCATACGCAAGATGAATCGCCTCTTCAGGGGTCACTTCACCGCGGAAGGCCTTCGTGAACGCTTCATACAAAGGAGCCATCAGAGCTCCTGTATCGTCCCGTTTCGGGAGAGGCTCTGCGATGTCTGTCAGGAGCATTTTGTGGGCACGGTACCAAGGGTACCGCCCTTCATCTTGCTCATACGTGGACGCAAACAGCGGCGAACCGGCGTAAGCGCCGACGATGCGATCCACTTCAGGACGGCAAAGATGCGTGAGAAGTGCTTCCGAGAGCTCCGGGTTCGCTGATTTGGCATTGACGGCAAAGCTCCACGTCACGTTCCACGCGCCTTTGACGGCGGCAAATCCAAGCTCATCGGGGTTCTTCATCGCCTTCTGATCCATGACAAACCCCATCTGCCCGCCCCACGTCACCGCTCCGGCAACGGAGCCGTCCTGCAGGGCATTGCGCACCTCATCATTGGCAAATTCGCCGGTATTGTTCGGGGCACATGCCTGTAACGCACAGTAAGACGCAAGGGCCTGAACGGCTTGTTCCGTACGGAAATCGCTGATGGCCTTCTCATCAAACAGCGTGACGCCTGCCACCCTCAAATAAGGCAGGACGTCAAGAAAAATCTCACTCGGTGCGGCCTTTAATGCAATTCCGTACATCGACTCCGGCGCTTCACGTGCAATCCGGATGATCTCATCCGGGGTCACCACATCCGAAAGCGTCCGGTTCACATAAGGCTTGCGGTAGACAAACAGGTGCCCATCGCAAAAGGAGGGGGCCAGGTAGCGCGTACCCTGATCAAAGAGTTCGTCATAAATGGCAGGGAGGAGTCCCTCAGGGAGGTCACGCTGAAGAGGCTTAAGGCGTCCCTTTCTGACCTGTTCGCCGAGCCAGAGATGTCCGGCAATCATGACGATGTCAAAGTTGCCCCCTGCAGCGAGCTCGTCGTTCATGCGGCCGTAGTAGTCAGGGAAGGGAATGATCTCGATCTCCACCTTCGTCTTAAAGGCTTGTTCAAAGGTGCCAAAGATCGCTTCGTGCTGTTCTTGATAGACGAACACAGCCGGATCGGCAACGGCAAGGATGCGTAAGGCTTGGCTCATCTCGAATCGCCTCCGATGTCCGGTTCACGATCAAGAATTCCCACAACCAGAAGGTCGACGGGTGCTTCCTTCGTCAGTCCGAACCGGACCTGACTGCCGGCGGTCAACAGTACATGCTCGCCTTTCCCGGCACCGATCATATCGGCGGCAATCCGGTATTCACGGCTGTTCTGATGCATGATTTCAATAACCAGGAGCGTATAGCCCTGCAGGGCTTCATGTTTTCTCGTCGAGACTACGTTCGAAATGACTTTTCCCATTAACATCGCACTCACCAGCTTTCTTTTACGATTTTTCCTTTGCCAGCGCCTTGAATCAAGAACGCATTCCCATCATCGGTATCGATATGCATATCAAGTTTATACGTCTCTTTCACCCGGATCGTCACCTGTCCGAGAACACCGGGCTTTTCTCCGCTTATCGCGACGGCCACTTTTTCCCCGTCCTTCACGGCGAATCGCCGGGCGTCTTCCGGGGTCATGTGTATATGCCTGTCGGCAATGATCAGTCCTTCGTTCAGGTGAATCACACGTCCGTTTGCCGCTTCTATGGTGATCGCTTCGGAGTCCTTCAGCACGCCGGACCGGCGGACCGGCGGGTCAACGCCGAGGGTTCTCGCATCGGTTTTGGAGACTTCCACCTGCGTCTGTCCCCTTGCCGGACCGAGAATCCGGACGTTTTCAATCTTGCCTTTCGGTCCTTTGAGCGTCACCTTTTCTTGACATGCATATTGACCCGGCTGGGATATATCCCTGAAATACGTCAGGGAATACCCGTCTCCAAACAACGCGTTCACGTCGTCTGGAGACAGATGGACATGACGTGCGGAGACGCTTACGGGAATGGAGGCATCGTCCGCAATGACGTCGATGCCCATTTCGTGCAGCACGCGCTCAATGCTCCTGTAGATTTCCTGTTCGACTTGCCTGCGATCCATATCGCCATGCCCCCTTTCTTTTGGTTATTTCATCATTGGCAGGATTTTCTCCACATCATCATGCGGACGCGGAATCACATGGGCGGCGACGAGTTCACCCGTGCGCTCGACCGCTTCACTTCCGACATCAATGGCGGCCTTCACCGCGCCGACTTCCCCTTTGATGACAACGGTGACGAGACCGGATCCGATCTTCTCACTGCCGACAATCTCCACGTTCGCCGCTTTCAGCATCGCATCGGCCGCTTCAATCGCCGCCGTCAATCCTCTTGTTTCGATCATCCCTAATGACTGGTTCATGATGATTTCCCTCCTTGTTTGGTTTCCTGTTTAGGCATCAGTTTCATCAGATCGCCGTGCGGTCTTGGAATCACGTGCACCGCAACGAGCTCTCCGACGCGCTGGGCTGCTTCTGCGCCGACTTCCGTTGCGGCCTTCACCGCGCCCACGTCACCTTGCACCATCACGGATACGAGCCCTGAGCCGATTTTTTCACTGCCGATAATCTCCACATTCGCCGCTTTCAGCATCGCATCGGCCGCTTCAATCGCCGCCGTCAATCCTCTTGTTTCGATAAACCCTACTGATTCATTCATTGTCTTCTCCTCCTTTGATTGATCGGTATTCGCCGAGATAATTCATAATGTCTTCTGAGGGCTGTGCGATCATCACCGTGTTCACGAGACAGCCTGCCTCAAGTGCCTGACCCTTCTCTTCTGCGATGGCCAGTGCCGCCTGGATCTGTTCGATGCCGCCCCCGACAACGAGCGTCACGAGACGGCCTCCGAGTGCGTTCTCACTGGAGACAAAGCGGACGTTGGCTCCTTTTAACATGGCATCAAGCAGATGCGAGGCATGGGTGAAATATTTGATCTCCACTAGCCCGATTGCCTCGTATTCCTCACGAATCACCGTCATCACCCCGCTTGGTTTTGTGATCGGACTGTGCCTTGTAGACACGGTCAAAGCCCTCATAAGGTTTGGCAATGACCCTTGCTGTGACCTCATTTGAGCTGGCACGGTTCAGCGCTTCTTCCATAGCGAGCTGCACCGATGCGAGTTCACCTTTCACGATGAGGGTCAAATGCGCGGCCCCGGCCCGTTCAATGGACACAAGCTCCACGTACGTCATTTTCAGCATATGATCGAGGAGCATCATCGCTTCGGTGTACTGCCTGACTTCAACAAATCCGTATGAATCCCCGCTCCTGACTGTCATGCCCTCACCTTCTTCTTCACTTTTCCGTTTGTGAGAAGCGGCATCATTCCTGGTGCAACACGGGGAATCAGGCTCGTATGGACGGCATCTTCCGGAATAAACGCCAGTGCACGCTGTTTGGCGGCACTGAGGGCGGCTTCCACGTTCGCCACCTCCCCCGACAGTTTCACCTGGACGACGAGCGGGATCGCTGCCTTGTCACCGGCGGCGGGGTTATTGCAGTCAATGCCTTCGATGTTGACATCCGCATGTTTCACCGCACTGTCCGCGGCTGCGATGGCGACACTGAACCCGAGTACTTCAAGCATTCCTAACGCCTTATTCATCCTGGTCACCATCCTTTCAGCCGATTATGCGAAAGCCGCCTTCTGCGAGCACGCATCGCCTCTTTCTTGTAAACGTCCGCGGAGATGTAATCCCCTCACCGGTCGGTCCTGCGATCGTCATCGTCGCATAACCTTCACCGCCAAAGCCGACGCCTGCAAGGGAGGAAGCATTTTTGACAAAGATCGTCGTCTCAATGCGCCTTGCGAACTGCGTCAGCCGATCCACGTTCTTCGAGTGGATGACGGCCGTGTGCCGATTCCCCTTTTCCGCCTTCACAGCGGCTTCCACAGCAGCGTCAAAGTCCGGCATGCGGACGATCGGCAGCACGGGCATCATCTGTTCAAGCTGTACGAAAGGATGCGTTGCCTCGACGTCACAGATCAACAGCTTCACCGGGAGATCCTTTCCTGTAGCCGCTTTCAAAATCGCCGATGCCTCTTTTCCGACCCAGGCTTTGGCGATATGAAGATCCGGCCTCACAGACACAGAACAGCTCTTCGCCGCTTCAATCGGCGCATCGCCGACAAGGACGGTCTTCATGACCTGTGAGAGCTCCGATTCACTGAGCATGTAAGCACCCTCTTGGAGTAAGTGATAAATCAGGTCATCGTAAATCACGTCGAGGGCAAAGACTTCTTTCTCCGCAATACAGAGGATGTTGTTATCAAAGGACGCCCCTAGGATGATGGCTTTGGCCGCCGCTTCAATGTCCGCGGTTTCATCGACAATCACAGGCGGATTGCCTGCCCCTGCACCGATCGCTTTCTTGCCGGATTGCAACAGGGAACGGACGAGACCCTGACCACCGGTTCCGACGAGAAGCCGGATCTCCTGATGGCCTGCGAGCTGATTGAGCGTATCCAGGGTCGGCTCTGCGATCATCGTGATGAGATTCTGCGGTCCGCCGGCGTCTTTGATGGCGGCATTCAGATCACTGACGACGCGCTGGCATGTCGCTTTCGACGATGGATGGACGTTGAAGACCACCGCATTGCCCGCCGCAAGCATCACGAGGCTGTTGTGAATGACGGTCGTCGTCGGGTTCGTCACCGGCGTCACCGCACCGATCACCCCAAACGGCGCATCTTCTTCAATGGTCAGACCGTGATCACCGCTGACGGCGTCGGTTCGCAAATCTTCCACACCCGGGGTCTTGGTGATGATCAGTTCATGCTTTGCGATCTTGTCTGCCACGTTTCCGAGACCCGTCTCTTCCACGGCGAGTTCGGAATAGCGTTCTTTCTGACTGTCCACCGTCTGCTTCATCGCCTCGAGGATCACTCGGCGCTCACTCACCGGGCGCTTCACCCATTCTTTTTGCGAACCGGCTGCGGCATGGACCGCCTGATCGACGTCAGGGAAGACGCCAAGCACATGCTGATGCACCGGGGACGGATCTCTACTTTCTTTTACCGGGGTCACCTCGTTCAGAACCGTCACGGGGATCGTGCGAGGCTGCGGCTTGGGGCTTTCGCCAAGTTCCTTCTCCACATTGTTCATGACAGATTTGACAATCTGTTTGAGCATGTCTTCAGAGATCGACACGTCAATTCCTCCTTTCCTGCAGCTTCCCGATCACTTCCTGGGTCACTGCCGCCACGATCGCTTCAATATCGACATCCTTCTTCGTTTCCTGTCTCTCGGGCTGACAAGACGGGGTCCCTCCTGAATGGATACCGAGCTTTGAACGGATTCCCATCAAATCCGAGATCTGATCGCAGTTCAGTTCATTCGTCTTTTGAATGATGTTCGTCGAATACATCGTCATGAGGGCGTAGTGCTCAAGACTTTCCATCCGGTAGTAGGCTTCGATGATATCCTTCCCCCAGGTCAGTGCCCCGTGATTGGCGAGAAGTACGGCATTGTGCGTGTTGCAATATGGCGCAATCGATTCGGGCACCTCTTCCGTGCCGGGTGTTGCATACTCGGCAATCGGAACGGTCCCAAGCAGGACAACGGCCTCCGGAGAGATCGGGCGATTCAGTTCCACGCCGGCAATGGCAAAGGACGTCGCCACCGGCGGATGGGCGTGGACAACGGAACGGATCTCCGTGTTTTCTTTATAGGCACGCAGGTGCATTTTCACTTCCGACGAGGGCTTCATCTTCCCTTGCAGGATTTTTCCGTCGAGGTTCATCTTCACCATCATATCCGGTCGCATAAAGCCCTTACTGACACCTGTTGGGGTCGTCCAAATGGTATTGTCTCCCACTTTAACGGAGATGTTTCCATCATTTGCGGCCACGAAGTTCTTTTTATATATGCGATCTCCAATTTCACAGATCATCTTTTTCGCTTCAAAATCAGACAGATATTTAGCTGTCGCCATAGGATCCAGCCTCCTTTCTTTCATTTTCTTTGTTTATGTTGTTTTTGTCAACTTTTATTTTGTTTATCTTTGTTTTTTAAGTGGTTTTAGTTGGATTTACTATCGATAAACCATCAAAAACATGGTATACTTGAGGCATTAATTTGATGAGGTGAGGCCAATGCTGGCAATTGAACGAAAGAAAGCCATAAAAGAACAGATTATCGAAAAGAAAAGCATCATCGTTGCCGAGCTGACCAAAGAGTTCAAAGTAACCGAGGAAACCATCCGCCGTGATCTGAAGCAGCTCGAAGAGGAAGGCATATTAACACGGACATACGGTGGCGCTTATATCTCCGAAGGCGTCCAAAACGATGTGGACATCAATCTCCGTGAGCATATCCACGTCGAAGGGAAGAAAAAGATCGCCAAAGAGTGTATGAAGCATATCCATAACGGCGATTCGATCTTCCTTGATGCGTCGACCACGTCGCTCATGATCGCGACGATGCTGACGGATATGCAGCTGACCGTCGTGACGAACTCGATTAAAGTCGTCCAGTCACTGAATGAGAATCCGACCATTAACGTCGTGGTCATCGGTGGCCAGTTTGCCCGGTCATCCCAGTCCAATCTCGGCAGACTCTCCGAAGAGTCGCTTGAGAATTACTATTTTGACACGGCCTTCATCTCCTGCCGCTCCGTCAGTATGGAACACGGCATCACGGATTCGAATGAACTGCAGGCCGGCATTCGAAAAATCGCCGCCAGACACGGAAACACCGTCTTCCTGATTGCCGATTACACGAAGTTTGATAAGACGTCCTTCACAAGGATCTCTGGCTTTGAGCCGGTTGATCACGTCGTGGTCGACGGGCCTTTATCAGAGGATTGGCACGCTTTCCTTGAAGGGCAGGGGATCGATCTTCACCAGGCGTAACACCGGCCGGGTTTGGGGATGTTACGGACAGTAAGAGAAAACAAAAGCCGCAGACAAGAGATGCTGATTCTCTGCCTGCGGCTTATTTCTGTTGCCTCAGGGGCGGAAGATCTCTTTTAAACCGGTCTTATAGTCCGGATATACGATGCCCTTCTCCGTCACAATCCCTGTGATGAGCGTGTGATCAGTTACGTCAAAAGCCGGATTATAAACGGAGACGTCCTTTGGTGCCATGCGCGTCTCGTACCACTTCTCGGTCACTTCCTCGTCACTTCTCAGTTCGATTTCAATCTCTTCTCCGGTCGCACACTCAAGGTCAATCGTCGACATCGGGGCACATACGTAAAACGGAATCCCGTAATGTTTGGCCATAATGGCAACGCCGGATGTGCCGATCTTATTCGCCGTATCACCGTTTGCCGCAACGCGGTCGCAGCCGACGAGGACCGCCTGGATCTTCTGTTCTTTCATGACAATCGAGGCCATATTGTCACAGATCAGGGTCACGTCAATGCCCGCCTTCTGAAGTTCCCAGGCGGTGAGTCTCGCCCCTTGTAACAGCGGTCTCGTCTCATCGGCGTATACGCGGAAATTGTATCCCTGTTCGTGACCGAGATAAAGCGGTGCGAGAGCCGTCCCGTATTTCGCCGTGGCAACGGTACCGGCGTTACAGTGAGTAAGGATGCCCATATCCGGTTTCAACAGGGTCAGCGCATGTTCACCGATGGATTTACATACTTCCTCATCCTCGTCACGGATCTTTTGCGCTTCTTCTTTTAACGCCGCCTTCATTTCAGGAACGCTTGCCTGATTCTCTGCACTCTTTTTCAGTCTGTCAGCCATCCGGTCAAGGGCCCAAAACAGATTGACTGCCGGAGGTCTCGAAGAGGCCAGGTAGGTTTTCGCTTTGTCGAAGGCCTTAATAAATCCGGTACGGTCACTGTCATCTTCCTGTTTCACAGCGAGATAGACTCCGTAGGCCGCTGCGATCCCGATTGCAGGTGCGCCTCTGACTTTCAGTTCATAAATCGCTTCCCAAACGCCTTCCACGGTCGTCAGATCAAGATAGCTCTCCGACGTCGGCAACACCGTCTGATCAAGGACAATCAGAGTATCCCGCTCATCATCAAGCTTTACGGATTCAATCACCAGTTCTTCCATCGTTTGATTACGCCTCCTTCATCGTGTCTGACAGCTGTTTTTGAAGGACATCAAAGAACGCTGCGCCGCTCTTGATCGCTGCCCGGTCCATCACCAGCCGTTTGCCGGTTCGAAGACATACCGTCTCCGCTCTGACGCGGGCCTTTTCGTCTTCGATTGCGGTCAGATCTTTCACGTGGGCGATGCCGACGGTGCGTCTGATCAGCTCGCAGCCGGCGACACCTGACGCATCTTCGAGGATGCCATCAAGATAATACGCTTGAAATCCCTCGTACGTTGCCGTGCGGTCTTTTTCGACGGAGTCCCACTCTGCCTGAAACTTCGAGATAAAGAGATCCACCACTTCTTTTATGGTGCGTTCAAGAAACGCAAGATACTCTTCTTTTTCCGTGCCCGCATCCATCGTGACGCTGCCGTTCACGTAGGCAAACATCAAATTCGCCACCACGTTCCCCACGTCATAGCCCGCCGGACCGTAAAATGCGAATTCCGGATCGATGACCTTCGTCGAGCCTTCCTGAACAAACACCGATCCGGTATGAAGATCCCCGTGAATCAGCGCCTGAGCATGGGTCATAAAGTCAAATTTCAGTTTCGCCGTCTCCAGCTTCAGCGCCTCGTCTGCCCAAATTTCCTGCTCCACCACGGGCTTCGTTCCTTCAAACACGTCATTTCGCGGGCAATCGTAGAACGGTTCCGTGAACACGAGGTCTTCACTGATCTCACAAAGATCCGGATTGATAAAGGAACGGACTTCGTCTTTCTTCTCCTTATGATTCATCACCACGTCGGATGTGTGAAGGAGTGTCTTCACGAGAAACGTCGTGATGTGATCAGAAAACGCCGGTAAGTGCTTTTTTTCCATCAGGGCATCACGCATAATCTGATGATCCGATAAATCTTCCATGGACATGCAGTTCATCATCGAATCATAATGGTACACCCCCGGCACAAGTCCCGGGGCAAGTTCACCCTGCAGCTTCAAAATATCGTATTCAATCCGGTTTCGATCCGGGGATACGACGAACTCATCGGAGATACGGGCAACCGGCCCGGCCTGTTTGATAATCACCGAACGGTCTGTCGCTTTGTCCTTCACGCGAAAGATGTAGTTCAGGTTCCCATCCCCGATTTCTTTGACATCGAGCTCTGCATCTTCTGAAAAATAGCGCATCTGTGACGTCACATAAGCTTTCACGTCTTCTTCCTTCATGGTCGTGTAGCTGGAAGCAAAATCCTGATTCGTCATGGATAAATCCTCCTTTTGTTTTCTAACGCTTTATTTGATTTTGTAATAGGTCAATGCAAGGGCCAAAGCGAGAATCGTCCCTTTTACGATATCCATCGCATAATAAGGCACACTCATCATCACAAGCCCGTTGGCCAGAATCCCGATCAGCACGGCACCGATAAACGTCCCGAAGGCATTGGGCTTCCCGGCTCCGAGGACGGCAAACCCGATAAAGGCCGCGGCTACGGCATCCATCAGATAGGGACCTCCGGCATTGATTTCCGCGGTCATGATGCGCGACGCGAGGATCATACCCCCGATTGCGGCAAACGTCGCAGACAGCAAATACGCAATCACTTTGTATTTGTTGACGGGAATACCCGACAGCCTTGCCGCTTCCTGATTCCCGCCAATGACGTACATATACCGGCCATGCTTCGTATACGTCAAAAAGATGTGCACGACGAGGACGGTAATCGCCATAATAATGATAATCCACGGGACGCGCCCAAGTGCGGCGAAGAGCGCAGGAATTTGCCCTTCGGCGAACGTGCCATCCGGCATGATCATGTTTTGGGACACGGTGGCACCACGTGTATAAGTCAGCGCCACACCCTGGATAATGAACATCGTCGCGAGCGTCATTAACAAATCAGGGATGCGCACTTTGACAATCATAAAGGCATTGAACGCGCCGACTGCGAGGGCTGCTAGTATCCCCGCTGCGATGGCGATCATCGTCGGCTGCTGGTACCAGACAAACATGGAAATGACCACAGCGTTCGCAAGCGATGCCACCGAGCCGACGGAGAGATCAAACCCGTTGACCGACAGCGAGATCGTAATCCCGACAGCAATAATCGTCACGATGGAAATGGAGCGTAAAATATTGATGATGTTCCCCGTAGAAAGGAAATTCGGGTTCATTAATGTGAAGAAGATAATGAGCACGACAATCAGAATCAGTGTTCCATAGCGGTACAAAAAATCGAAGAGGTCAAAGCCGGGCTTTGCCGTATTGGTATTGGATTTACTCACTTTCCCCGCCTCCAGTCGAATAAAGAAGCAACATTTCTTCGTTTGTTTCTTCTTTACGTACTTCTTTTACAATTTTGCCGTCATACATGACATAGATCCGATCACAGATCCCCATGATCTCAGACAGTTCACTGGATGCATAAATGACGGACTTTCCTTTTTCCGCGAGCTGTGTAATTAACGTATAGATGTCTTTCTTCGCCCCGACATCAACGCCCTTTGTCGGTTCATCAAACAGGTAAAGCTGCGCATCGGCGACGAGCCATTTGCCGATGGCGATCTTCTGCTGGTTCCCGCCGGACAGATTTTCAACGATCGTTTTCTCAGAAGGCGTTTTAACCCCGAGTTTCCCGATCATCTCCTTCGCCTTGGCAGTTTCTTTACGGAAATCGAGAAAACTGAACGCCTTTAAAAAATGATTCATACTGGCCGCACTGAAGTTGACCGTGACGTTCTCATGCACGAGGACCCCTTCCTTGCGGCGTTCTTCAGGGACAAGGGCCATCCCGGCGTTTACGGCGTCATACGGTGACTTCAGTTTCAGCGATTTGCCGTCCAGTGTAATTGTGCCGTCGAGCTTTTTTGTCTCGCCGAAGAGCGCTTTGCAAAACTCTGTTTTCCCCGCTCCGACGAGTCCTGCGATGCCGACGATTTCACCTTTTTTCGTATGAAGCGTGACGCCGTTGACCTTCTGATGATCATTCAGCTCTTTCACATCGAGCATAATCTCCCCGATGTCCGCCGTTCTCTCCGGAAACTGATCACCGAGTTTCTGACCAAGCATATGTTCAACCACACGGTTTATATTCGTATTTGCGATGCGTTCCTTAATGACAAACTGACCGTTTTTCATAATGGTAATCTCTTCACAGATCTCAAACAGTTCCGGAAGACGGTGAGAGATAAAGACGACGCCGACGTTGCGGCTGATCAGATCCCTGACGATCCGGAACAGCTCATCCGTCTCGGTCATACTGAGCGGTGCCGTCGGCTCATCGAGGACGAGCAGCTTGCAATCCCTTGATACAGCTCTTGCAATCAAAATCATTTGTTTCTCTGATAAGCTCAGTTCACTGACGAGCTTTCTCGGTGACACACTGACATGAATGCTGTCGAGGACTTCTTTTGCACGTGTGTAGATATGTTTCCAATCCACCGTCTGGCGTTTTCCAAGGTCACTGACTGTCTCATTTAACATGATATTTTCCGCGACACTCAAATACGGGATCAGAGCCGTGTCCACTTCCTGATACACAATTTGAATCCCGAGATCCTGAGCATCCTTCGGTGAGCGGATCGTCGCCTTTTCACCGTTCATGAAAATCTCACCGGTATAGTGATTGTAGGCCCCTGACAGAACCTTCATCAGCGTTGATTTGCCAGCCCCGTTGGCCCCGATCAGGGCGTGGGATACACCTGATTCCGTAATGAAATTCACCGAATCCAGGGCCTTCACACCAGGAAATTCAATGGTGATGTTTTTCATTTCAAAGACCGTCTTTCCCAATGAATCCGCCTCCTTTCAAAAAAGAGGAGGATGATTATCCTCCTCTCCTTTTGTCATTATTGATTTTGACTCTTCAATACTTCCATCCAGTCCTCAAGGAAAGAATCCGTCTCTCCCCAGCCCGGCACGATATCACTGAGTGATTCCATATTGACCGGTGTATCACTTGCCTGAAGCTGTTCCTGAGAAATCAGACTCGCTTCAAGGTCGTACGTGTCAGGTGTGTCTTCTCCGGCGAGCTTCTTCGCAAGGATACGCATGTTTACTGCACCGATTAACTGCGGATCAACGGTAGCCGTGTAAACCCAAGGGTTGCCTTCCTGCTGCATAATTTCAAGGTCGGCGTTCGATACGTCGATGCCGTAAATCTTGATTTCATCGCGGCCGGCTTCTGTGATCGCACGGGCAGCGCCAATGGCAAAGGCATCCCATGTTGCAAAGATCGCATCGATTTCGCCCTCACCTCTTGCATTCAGCATCGCGGCAACAGCGTTCTGTGTCTGAACGGTCGTGTCTTCCGCAGCAACACCAAAGCGGTCTACTTCATTCAACCCTTCAAATTCCTCCATGAATTCCATGTACACATTATTTCTGCGAACCATAGGCGGGAATCCATCCACCCACAAGTACACGATGTTCGCTTCCCCATCAAAATCTTCCACGAGCTGATCGAGTGCCAGGGTGGCAAGGGCTTCATCATCCTGAGACGTCACGGTTACGTTATCAATCTCCGTCAGCTCCGGAACGGAATCGAATGCGACGACTTCAATGCCTGCTGCACGGGCATCCTCAACGGCTTCAAATGTCGCATCATCATCACCGTGAGAGATAATCAGACCGTCCACGTCTTCTTGAATCGCCTGAGCAATGGCATCGTGGAACTGAGCCGTATTTCCGTTTGCCGTAAAGATATCCACATTAAATCCAAGAGAAGCTCCCTCTTCTCTTGCTCCTGCAAGGAACTGGGCAGTATGGTTATCGCCTCCGATTTTTCGGATGACACGAATATCAATCTCCTCATCACCTGCAAAGCGATCAGGCACACCTTCCATTGAAGCCCCGGCATTATCATTGCCATTTGCGTCGTTTTCCTCTGACTCATTACCGTCATTGTCTGCATCGTTTACATTATTGTTCATATTGGCATCATCTTCTCCACAACCGGCCAGTAAAACTGTCGAAACAGCAGCAACCAACAGCGACTTTCCAAGGATCCCCTTTTTCATTTTGTTTTGCCTCTCTTTTTAATTGATAAAGCGCTTTCACATTCATTACAAAAAATACACCACGTTATTTTTGTTTTATCAATGTTTTATTTCTGTTTTTATATATATATTTTGTTTCTGTTGGTTTTCAGTAATTATTTTGGATGAACCATAAGAAAAACAACGATAATCCAATATTAGACCGGATAATATGTAGTTTTGTGTGGTTTATAGGATTTCTTGGTATTTTAGACACCGTATGTATCTCGTTACGCCTGTTTCGAGCACACTTTCTTAAAAGACATGATATGAAGACGTAAAGGCAAACAAACCAGGCAGCCTCGCTCAAATGAGCAGGCTGCCTGGTTTGTCTAATCGAATTTCATTTGATGAATACATTCACCCGTGCTTTTCCTGCAGGATATAGCGCCGGTAATCGTCATAGGCGCCCGGGAAACAAAGCTTCATAAAGGCTTTCTTAAACGCGATGTTGTCGATGTCCATGTAGACGTTCGCATTGCGCGGGAGACCACTGTCAGCGAAAAGCGTCGCCTGCTTCTGCACAACAGTCTGGCCTTTACAGATCCCCTCAGTCTCAATCTGGAGGTTCGCGCCTCTCAGAATGTCGAACTCATCGGTCAGTTCCGGATCGATCGCCACCATGACCGTGACAAGGTCATGAATGATGACGCCTGTCTGTTTGATGAACTGCCAGTACATGTCCTGGTAGTGCTCGGCCATCTCACTGAGCATGCGCCCGGTCTCTCCGCACTCTTTCTTCAAAAAGAAGAGGTCGTCCAAGGTAAGCTTCGTCTGATGGGTGATGTCGAGGCCAATCATGTTGAACGTGACGTCTTCACCGATGGCGTACGTCTTTTGGACGGCGTCCGGGTCAAACCAGTAGTTGAACTCCGCTACCGGTGTCCGGTTGCCGCGGTGAACCCCGCCGCCCATGGACCAGATCGTCTTCACCTGCTTCATCGTCTCTTCGTCTTTCTCAATGGCAAGGGCGAGGTTCGTCATCGGCCCGAGCGAGATGATCTCCACCTCACCCGGGTGCGCCTTCACTGTCTCGAGGATGAAATCCACGGCGTGGGTATCACTTTTCTTGGACGGGTCAGGTGTGAGCGTCACGCTGCCGAGGCCCCGCTCCCCGTGCACCGTCGTCTTCAGCTCGTAGCCTGATGCCTGATCGAGCTGCATTAAGGATCCCGTCGCCCCCGGATAAACGAGGCAGTCCGCGTCCATGAGATTGACGATCCCAAGGGCGTTTTCCACACAGGGCTCGAGGCCGACATTGCCGGCGACGACGGTGATGCCAATGACGTCAAAACCTGAATAAGACAGCGCTGCGATAATCGCGTATGTGTCGTCGATGCCAGGGTCCGTATCGATGATGATTTTCCGTTTTGTCATAATGATGCTCCTTCTTTTCTGTAGTCGTGTATCCCGCTCTCAGTATAGACGATCAGACCCAAAACGTATAGACGCCTCAACAATAAAGAATCTAGTGTTTCCCGGGAACGAAGCGATAGCCAAACCCGCGGACCGTCTGAATATATTCAGGACGATTCGGGGTCCGTTCGATTTTTCGCCGGAGATGACTGATATGCACTTTCACCGTCTCCACATAACCTGTTGCATCCAAATTCCAGATCCGATCATACAGCTGTTCGTGTGTCCAGACCTGGTTAGGATGTTTCGCAAAATGCAGCAACAGCTTCATTTCTTTCGCCGTCAGGCTGATGGATTCCCCTTCCACTTCGCATTTACAGGCTTCGGGATCAATGACAAGATGCCCATAACGAAGTTTAGGGCCTTCAGACGAGGGGTTCATCGCATACATGCGGATATTGGCTTTGATCCGTGCTTCGAGCTCCTCAAAATCGAAGGGTTTCGTCATATAATCGTCTGCCCCCAGTTCAAAACAGGCCACCTTGTCCATCGTACTTCTCCTCACACTGAGAAAGATGACCGGTATCGACAGTTGGCTTCTTATTTCACGGCATACCTCGAGTCCATCCATGCCCGGCATCTCAATATCAAGAAGTATAAGATCCGGAACGGTATCCTGAATGAGCGAAAGGGCACGCTCTCCATCCTCAGCCAATATGGTCCCGTAGCCTTTACTCTTCAGATACAGATCGGTCATTTCCCTGAGTCCCTGTTCATCGTCCACGATCATAATCGTCTGCAAGGTCTTTCAGCTCCCTTCGGTTGATCATCGGAACGGTGATGAAAAAGGAGGTGCCTTTTCCCTGCTCACTTGTCACGTCAACTTCTCCTCCGTGGCTCTCGATAATCTGTTTGACAATGGCCAGTCCGAGCCCTGAGCCTTTCGGTTTAAACCCGCTGTGGTCCCCGGCCCTGTAAAACCGGTCAAACATAAAAGGAACGGCTTCTTTTGGAATCCCTGCCCCGTTATCGTGAATACCTATGACTAGCTTTCGTTCATTCAGATCCCACTCCGCTGTGATCCGGATTGTTCCGTCGTCCTCAGTCGTAAACTTGACTGAATTTACGATCAGATTCGAAAGCACCTGATCCATCCTTTCGACATCAACGTGGCAGTACCATTCCCTTTTGTAAGGTTCAAACGCCCCGATTTCAGGCCCTTCGTAACGGCGATGATGCTGTGTGACTTCAAAGCGGCATGTTTCATCCACCTTCGTCAGCCAATCCGAAACAGAGAAAGTCTCTCTTTGCAGAATCTTATGATCCTGTTCAAAGCGGGCCAAATCGAAGAGGTCTGAAATCAACCGGTTCAAAATCTGGATTTTCTTTTCCACTTGCTGGTGATAGTACGGATCATCCATGGCAATCAGCCCCGCCCTGACGGATTGCATATAGCTGTGAATCAGCGCAACCGGCGTTCCCAGTTCATGTGCAATGTTCGAGAGGAGCTGCTTTCTGGCATCCTCCGCCGCAACAAGGCTCTTATTCGCTCTCGTCAGTGCCTCATTTGATGTTCCGAGAGCTTTCGTTCGTTCTGCCACCTTCTCCTCGAGTTCAACGTTCAATGCCTTGAGTTCCTCATTCATCTTTTTGATCCGGATCAAGGTTCTCACTCTCGAAGTCAGTTCAAGACGTTCGCACGGTTTGACGAGATAATCATTCGCTCCTGCTTCAAAGGCAATCACTTTGTCATCCAGCCCGCTCTTTGCCGTAAGCATCAGTATCGGCAGATCGACGAGGGAAAAATCTTCGCGGAGCGAGACACACACCTCATAGCCCGAGATCCCCGGCATCATCAAATCAAGAATGATGAGGTCGAAGGATTCCGCTGCGATGAAATCAAGCACCTCTTCTCCGCTCGACGCAAGGTGCGTCTCATAACCTTCAAGACTGAGCTGATTCGTCAGGACTTGCAGGTTGACCGGCTCATCATCGGCAATCAGGATTCGGGCTTTGGCGCTGCCCACCGTATATCGCTGCGTATTTCTCTCTGCAGGCGGGGCCGTATAGACCTCCGGAATCTCCGTCGCCTCTCTCACGTCTTCCGACTCTTGATGGATTGGGAGTGCGAAGAAAAAGGATGCCCCTTCCTCGGTATCCGTATCCACCTCAAGCCGGCTGTCATGGAGCTCCAACAGCTGCTTTGTAATCGTCAGGCCGATCCCCGTTCCATCAGGCCGATGATCGGAAAGCTGATCGACCTGCACGAATGGATCGAAGATGGCGTCCCGCTCTTGTTTCGGAATGCCTATCCCCGTGTCTGACACTCGGACAGTCACAAACTTGCCTGCCGCTTTTGCAGAAAGAGTGATCCTTCCTTTTTCCGTAAACTTAATGGCATTTCCCACGAGGTTGTACAGCACCTGCTGGATCCGGTTCGGATCCGCTTTTACCCTCGGGAGATCATCGGGCATGTCGATCTGCATGAGAACCGGTTTCCCGGCAATCAACGGGCCTGTCACCGCGGTCACAAAAGACGCCAAATGCTTCACGTCAACTGCTTTCACATCGAGGCGGAGGGAACCGTGCTTCAGTTTGGAAAAATCCAAAATATCGTTAATCAGATGTGCGAGCCGGTTCCCGCTCGCCACAATCGTATCAAGCTGATCTTTCATGTCTTCAGGAGGCTCTCCCGCTGCACCTTCTTTCAGAGACTCGGCAATCCCGATCATGCCGTATAGCGGAGTCCTCAGTTCATGGGAAGTCACCGCAAGAAACTCATTCTTCAGGGCATCCGCTTTCCTGAGGTTTTCCAGTGCTTCTTGCTGACTTTCTCTCGCTTCTTCTTCCGCCGCGGCTTTCTCCTCTCGCATAATCTGTATTTTATCCGCCAAAGCCAAACTTAGCAGCACAACCTCCGCCGTCATTGCCCCCTGCCCCGCATACTCTGCGAACAGGGAATACGGAATTACCGCGGCCCGTTCAAGAATCGTCACTGTCACGCCGCTCAAAAAAATCAGCCAGCCGAGAAAGAAAAAACGCGCCTGCCTCACTCCGCGGATCAGGGACCGGAATGCCGTGATCAGGACCGTGACAAAGGTTGCTAAAGCCCCTGCAATCATGAGATTCAATGCCGGAATATGGGCGACAAACAAGAGCGCGATCACGACGCCGTGCCAAATGATCAAAAAGAATGCCATCTTTAAAAAGTACGGAAAATGTCGGTCCGTCTCCAAAAATGAGCGCGTGAAAAGCAGAATGAAAATGCTGCCGAGGCTGACCCAGAAAGGTGTGGAGATCAGGTTCCATCCCGGACTCTCCGGCCAGAGGTACTGAAACCCGACACCGTTGATTGAGATCTTACCCATCAATGTACAAAACATGGCAAGCACATAGTAGAGATAACTTCTGATCTTAAGACTGACAAACAAAAACAGATTGTACAGGATCATCACACCGACGATGCCATAGAAGATTCCAAGAAGAATCAGGTCCTGCTGCATCCGCTCCGTCTGATAGCGCGGCGTCTGGAGGGTGATCGGCGGGTGCAGATCACCCCCGCCTTTCGCACGGATCAGGTAGTGGGCCGTCTCGCTTTGCCCGACCGTCACAGGAAAGAGAAAATGCCGGTGTCTGACTTCCCGGTGATCAAAGGGGAACCCGACTGCTCCTGTCTCATAGAGTGGCACAGGTGTTTGATCCTCCACCTCGTAGACAGCCAGCTCGTAAATCAGCGGAAAGGCAAATTCAATCAGCCAGTCATCCTGATCGGATTGATTTTCAACCTGAACAGACAGCCAGGTCGCCGTCTTAAAAAAGCCGGACCGCTGATCCACCTCGCTGCTCTGGACAAACTCATTCCCAGAAAGGGCTTCGAGCGCATCCTCAGGCGTCATCGTACGTGAACGGTCTTTATACATCATCATGGACGGATAGAGATCGAGTCGCTCTGTATGGTCATTGAGTATGTATCGCTCATCCTCTGCCATCACGAATGCGGGCAAACTGAACAGGATCGCGATCAGTATAGCCTGGACTGTTATTCTGATGCATCGCACGTCATTCACCTGCCGCTTCGTTCGATTCAACGTTCTGTCTATCCTTCTATTATACTGATTAAAGTAAATATTTACATCATTTTGTGAAAGAAATGAAAAATCAGGGCTGTGAGGATCACCCTCGCAGCCCTGATTGAGAAGCAACCGTTACTTGTTCATATCCGCCACCTGCTGCATGGCAATGTTGCCTGCCACAGGGAACTTAAATCAGCTTCCCTGATACGCTTTTACCATGCAGTAGATCCAGATGATAAACCCGACCGGTGCGATGAGAAGGGAAATCAGCCAACCGATCAACGGGATAAAGCCGACCACCATGCTCACAACGAACAGTCCGAGCCAGATAAAGATCGACTGAAGCGCGTGATACTTAACGAATTTACTGTCTTTTTCGAGGACGAATAATAAGATGCCTGAAATAAAACCGAATGCATACGCAAGTAATCCTGCGAGATTCTGATCGAGCCCGGTAGAGCTTTTTCCGCCCCCGTCCTCCCTGAATACACCCTGTGGATCTGTTTGCACTTTGTCAGTCATTTCTGTTTCCTCCTTTTTCGTGATTTGATGATGATTTATTACTTTCATCATAACGCGCAAACGTTAAATCCAAGTTAAGCTTTGTATAAACAGTGAGTATTGTTTTTATTTTCAAAAATTTCTTGATACTTAACGCTACCTTAACCTTCACCTGCTAAACTTTGTCAATAACTGACGGATAGAAGTCATTTTTAAAGATAAACTACTAAAAGGAGTGAGCAGAATGATGAAAAAAGCATGGTGGATCATTGCCGGGACGCTCGTTTTAAGTGCATGCGGAAGCATCACGATCCCCGGAGACGATGACAGTGAGGTAAGCATTGATTTCGTCGGAATGGCTAGGGGCGACACAGAAGATGCCATAACCGTGACAGATGGGGAGGGAACCAGTCAATCGGTCGGGTTCAGTGTGGATGATGACGGTTTTTCCATGTCAGGAACAGGAGAAGACGGTGAAGAAACGTTCTCTTTTGGCAGCGGCGTTGCAACGGAACTGCATGAGGATTTCCCGGAAGATATCCCGTTTCCGGACAGCGCACAGTTTGTTGGCAATCAGCGCGTGGCCGATGGGCAGGAAGTGATGTTTACCGTGCAGTACCTGTTCAGTGAGGATGCAAAAGAGGTTTATGACCTCTACCGTGATTACGTCTCTTCACAAGGCTATGAGTCCATTCAGGAAATGGAGAGTGACGTCAACTACAGCGTCATGGGTGTCTCACCGGACGCTTCTCACAATGCCTCCTTTTCCCTGACGCACTATGCGGAAGACGAAGAGAACATGGCTATTGTGATCGTGATTATTGAAAACTGATCAAATTGGACAAAAAGAGGCCGGGACATGCCCCGGCCTCTTTCCTATCTTACTTATTCGACGACGGAATCATCCTCTTCATCAAGGTCTGTTTCCATATCGTCATTGTCATAATCGCCGTCTTCCGGCTCATTGAACTCCTCTTCGTTCACGTCGAGGTCCGTGCCGTTTTCTTCGTTCTCTGCATCGATTTCCACGTTTTCTTCCGTATCGAGGTTGTTGTCGAACCCGTTATTTTCTGTATTGAGGTTGCCGTCATCGTTGCCGCATGCCGCGAGCATCCCTACAGACAACAGACCTGCCATTGCGGATAAACTGATTTTTTTCTTCATTCTGAACATCCTCCTAATCGTTATGTTTCAAAGTGGTCTTTCAAGGTTGTCCTTGCAACCTGTGATCATCTTACACCCGGACAACTTTTGTCACAATGGGATTTACGCCTTTTACGTACTGTTTCACTGTTTTTGGATAATGTTGTGTGAAAGTACCGCATTACTGCTTAACATGTCCGTGTTTGTGCGTAACATCCCCCCCTTCCTCTCATCCGGCTACGGCATACGTAAAACCGCACCCTGCCTATGCAGGATGCGGTTATGATAAAAGGGGATTGTCATTTTACACATGTTCAAACAAAAGCGGGGGCTCCAGCTTACATGTCGTCGTTCATTGGATCGTTATCTTCCATCATTGGATCATTATCTTCCATCATTGGATCATTATCCAAGTTGTCGTCGAGGTCATCAACGTTCCCGCAGGCCCCTAAAAATCCGACTGTCAGCATCCCTGAGAGCATAGTCAATAGCAGTTTCTTCTTCATGAGTTCATTCCTCCTAGAATTTTCAAGATTATTTTTCACGTTCTCTCCACATTACCTGGTCATCTTACATATCATCGTTCATCGGGTCATTGTTTTCCATCATTGGATCGTCATTCAAATCATCATTCAGATCATCAACGTTGCCGCACGCGCCCATGACACCTAACGCCAACATGCTTGAAAACAATCCGATCAGTGCTTTCTTTTTCATCGTATGCATCCTCCTTTTTGGTTTTTGCCAGATGAGTTCGACAGCTCTTCTCGATTCGCGGTGATTCACGATGATCTCTCATCGTCTGTTAGTCTATTTCACGTTAGGGGGTCTGTAAAACCCTCTTGCCGGTTTTTAGATATTCTACCATTGCCTTTACATATTCTCCGGCAATTCTGTCATCTGACTGACATAAAACAGCCACCTGCAAGGTAAGGGGGTACCTGCAGGTGGCTGGACGTACTCGCTTCAATTGTCTTCCTTGTCACCAAGGGCAAACATCAGCTCCGCTTCTGCGACGGTCTGGCCGTCCACGGATGCCGTTGCCTTCCCTTTCCCGATCGGTCCTTTAAAGCGGATGATCTCCACTTCAAGCTTCAGCTGATCTCCGGGTTTGACCTGTGCTTTGAATCGGCATTTATCAATACCGGCAAAAAACGCAAGCCGTCCGCGGTTTTCTTCGGGCTTCAGCATTGCCACAGCGCCTACTTGGGCGAGCGCTTCAATGATCAGGACGCCGGGCATGACCGGGTAATCCGGAAAGTGGCCGTTGAAAAATTCTTCATTCGCGGTCACGTTTTTAATGCCTGTCGCTGACTTGCCTTCTTCGACGTCAAGGATCTTATCCACGAGCAAAAACGGATAGCGATGCGGGATAATCTCTTTGATTGCCGTAATATCGAGCTCCATAATTATGACCTCCTCATAATTGTTGCTGCTATTTATTGTACACGGCTTTTTGGAGTCATGCAAGACAGAAATCAGGCAAACAAAAACCCGGTTCATCAGTTTTTGACTGACAACCGGGTCTTATTCAGCGTTCGCGTTCAAATTCCGTATCCTGAAAAATAATGTCGTGAATATACCACCAGGTTTCCGGGTCGAGGACATCCATGTAATCGCCACCGTCGCCGACAATGCCATATCCGACCATAGCTCCGAGAAGCACTGCGCCGGCTGTAAGCGCGAGTATAATCAAAACTCTTAAGATAATCGGGAATCGCCGCATACGGTATTTCTTTTTCCGTTTGCGTTTCTTCTTCCCATCCTCCCCGTCCTCATCCCTGCTTTGCTCCTCGTGATCCTTAGAACGGAGGCGGGTCTCCTCTTCTGTCTCTTTTTGATCTGGCGCATTCAGAGGGTCCGGACGAAACTGCTTAATGCCTGTATGGTCACGGGCAACCCGTTCCATCGGTTTGGTTGAACCATTCGATTTGCGGACTCCGTTATCATTGTTTTGTTCTTTAGGACTCATGGCTGTAACTCCTTCTTTCACTGCAGTCAACCATCCGGACGACCGCCCGGAAACAGTTAGCGAAGATTCGTGACCAGACCTTTCATCTGATCGGTGATCCCGATGGCGCTCGCGTTAAACTGATAGGCACGCTGCGCTTCGATCATGGACGTCATTTCCCTGCTCATATCCACATTCGACATTTCCAAGGCTCGCTGTAGCACCACATTTTCTCCAACTGCATCTTCAAGTACATCGTCAAAGCCGAGCCCGAGTTCATCGAGATCGCCAAAGACAAAATTATTCTCTCCGACATTTTGAAGTAATTGAGGACGTGTAATGTTCACCATCTGAAATTGACCAATATCCACTTCTTCATCTTCTGCGAAATTCACTCTCACGGTCCCGTTATTCAGTACGGTTACACCTTCATTCGGCACAGGGACAACAAGCGGTTCACCATCAGCACCAAGGACGAAATCCCCCTGGGAATTGACGATGAAGTTTTCTGCATCATCGGCAGGGTTCGGGGTGTAGTAGAAGTTTCCTTCTCTGGTGAACCGTCGGTTGCCCTCTTCATCCGGGGCAATCTCAAAGAAGTAGCCTTTTTCGGTCATGGCGAAATCCAGATCCCGGCCGGTTTCACGAATAGCCCCCTGATCAAACCGGATTTCCGTCTGTCCGGCGATGGCGCCTGTTCCCCGGCGTATGCCAAGAGGCGTATCCCGGCCGCCTTCAAACTCCGTTCTGTTCAGGTTATTGACCTGTTGGAACAAAAGATCATTAAAGCTCACATCCCGGCGCTTAAAGCCGATCGTATTGACGTTGGCCAGGTTGTTCCCGACGGTATCAAGCTTTTTTTGCAATTGACCCATGGTCACTGCGGAGTTAATCATGGACTGATTCATAGGAGGTTTCCCCTTTCTTGATCACCATTATCTGATGCGGCCAATGTCGTTGACAGCACGTTCAAGGCTCTGATCATAGGCTTGCAGCACCTTCTGGTTTGCTTCGAAGTTTCTGAGGGCAGCCATCATCTGTGTCATCGTCTGGCCCGCGTCCACATTGGAACGCTCGAGATAGCCCTGCTGGAGCTGATAAAGCACGTCATCATTGCCGATGGCAGAAGCGATCGCTTCATCGCCATCATACCTCAGAAAACCGCTGCCTTCCTTGACGAGAAGGCCCGGATCCGGAATCAGCATAATATCTATCTGACCGAGAAACACTTCATCTGCATCGTCTGTGAAGATTTCGCCGTTCTGGTTCACCCTGAAATCCTCGTTCCCGACTTCGATCGGTGCACCATCCGTATCAAGGACGTAGTGACCGGTCCCCATTGTCAGAAAGCCGTCACTGTCAACGGTGAAGTCACCGTTACGCGTATAGCGGATGTCGCCGTCGTCGTTTTGAATCTGAAAGGCGAGCATGCCCGGGAGTCCCGAGTCTTCATCCATCGGGGTTTCTCCCTGTAAGAGAGCGATATCCGTTGAATTTGTCGTTTCCATCAGATCCCCCTGCCGGAAATTCGGCGTGCGCTCCTGCATATAGACCCCTGTTGAGAGTTCGCCGATGACCGGGCTTCTGCGGCCCGGGAACTGATGGTCCGTGCCCATTGCCTGGATCAGCATATTCGGAAATGTCCGAAGAGACCCCTGGTCCGCTTTGAAACCCGGCGTATTGACATTCGCTATGTTATTACTCAGCATTTCCTGATTGCGCTGCTGGGAAATCATCCCTGCACCGGCTGTGTATAATCCACGAAGCATCGCGGCTCACCTCACTGATCGGTTTATGGTCGTGCCTCTCATGAATGACGGTCCGTTTACACGCTCATGTTCTTCTTTATGCGATCAAGATTCTCGAGCATAATCCCGGTTCCGATCGCCACGCAGTCCATCGGGTTCTCCGCAACCATCACCGGCACTTTCAGCTCATCAGAGAGGAGTCTGTCGATGCCGTGGAGATAAGCACCCCCGCCGGTAATAATAACGCCGCGGTCGATGATATCCGCGCTCAGTTCAGGCGGCGTCTTTTCAAGGACGTTCTTCGCTGCCTGTACGATCTGGTCGACGGCTTCCTCCATCGACACACGAACCTCTTCAGAGCGGACCGTGATCGTTCTTGGCAGACCGCTGACAAGGTCACGGCCGCGGATATCTATCGCTTCATCCCGTGAATTCGGATAGGCCGTGCCGACTTCTTTCTTGATGTCTTCAGCCGTCCGCTCCCCGATCAGAAGCTTGTATTCTTTTTTGATATAGGCAAGGATGTCCTGGTCAAAGCGGTCACCTGCCACTTTGATCGACTGGGCCGTCACGATGTCCCCCATGGAGAGGACCGCAACGTCTGTCGTTCCCCCGCCGATATCAATCACCATGTTTCCGCTCGGCTGATAAATATCCATACCTGCGCCGACTGCGGCAACCTTTGGTTCTTCTTCGATGTAGACGTTCTTCCCGCCGCTTTTCTCTGCAGCTTCACGAATCGCCTTCTGCTCAACGGACGTGATGTTCGTCGGGCAACAGATCAGAATCCGCGGCTTCGTAAACCAGCCTTTGACGCGGACTTTGTCAAGGAAGTGTTTGAGCATGGATTCCGTCGTTTCAAAATCGGCGATGACGCCGTCTTTCAACGGACGGGTTGCGACGATGTTGCCAGGCGTCCGGCCGACCATGCGGAAGGCTTCATCCCCGACTGCGAGAACCCTGCCTGTTGAGTTGTCAATGGCTACGACAGACGGTTCATTCAGTACAATGCCCCGTCCTTTCACATGAATTAATACGTTTGCTGTTCCCAAGTCAATTCCGATATCTCTTCCTAACATAATCGTTTCGTCCTCCTGACATCCGTCGCGAATTCTATGTAGCTGTGGCACTCGATTCGAACAGGTTTATTCCATTTACTCATTTTATCATAAATCAGACAGGAACAGGACCATCCGCAGTGAAAAAAACGTGCGAATGGTCCTTCATGTCCCTGAACGCCTTCACGTGTAAGGGGAAATGACTTTTACTTTTTGAGCGCTGCTTCCTTCGCTTTATCCGCAGCTTCCGCTTCTGCCGTTTCGTCTACCCGCTCAATCTCGGCACCGAGGGCCTTCAGTTTTCCTGAGAAGTCCACGTAGCCTCGGTCAATATGACGAAGTTCGGTTACGCGGGTGTAGCCGTCTGCCACGAGTCCGGCAAGAATAAGGGCCGCGCCTGCACGAAGATCCGTTGCCATGACTTCAGCACCTTGAAGCTTTGCATCACCGCTGACCATCGCCGAGCGCGCTTCGATTTTCACATCCGCATTCATGCGTCGGAATTCTTCCACATGCATAAAGCGGTTCTCGAAGACGGTTTCTGTAATGACACTCGTTCCCTCGGCAACAAGCATCATCGCCATCATCTGCGACTGCATGTCTGTCGGGAAACCGGGATGCGGCATCGTTTTGATGTCCACAGCCTTCAGTTTCTCAGGACCGATGACGCGGACGCCGGTTGATTCTTCATAAATGATGACACCCATTTCCGTCATCTTCGCAATGAGCGGTCGGATGTGTTCCGTCAGGACGTTTTCAACGAGCACGTTCCCACCGGTGATTGCCGCCGCCACCATAAAGGTGCCCGCTTCAATCCGGTCCGGAATAATGGTATGCACGGCGCCGTTTAACTCTTCGACACCTTCAATTTTAATGGTGCCTGTTCCGGCACCGCGGACTTTTGCGCCCATGGCATTTAAATAATTGGCAAGATCTACGATTTCCGGCTCTTGGGCCGCGTTTTCAATCACGGTAGTGCCAAGTGCCATCGTGGCTGCCATCATGATGTTTTCCGTTGCACCGACGCTCGGGAAGTCAAGATAGACTTTCCCGCCGTAAAGACGGTCTTCCACTTTCGCTTCGATAAAGCCGCTGCCGATTTCAACCGTCGCACCCATTGCTTCAAAGCCTTTCAGGTGCTGATCGATCGGACGTGAGCCGATGGCACAGCCGCCTGGAAGGGCGATTCTGGCGTGCCCTTTTCGGGCAAGAAGCGGTCCCATAACAAGGAATGATGCGCGCATCTTCCTGACAAATTCAAACGGTGCTTCAATATCAAGATCGTCTTGTGCATCGACTTCAATGCTTCCGCTTGCCTCATCATACGTAACCGATACATTCAGATTACGCAACACTTCGTTAATCGTATAGACATCAGCGAGTGACGGTACATCATGAATCGTACTCGTCCCTTTCCCGCCGAGTAATGATGCTGCAATGACGGGTAAAACTGCATTTTTAGCGCCTTCAATCCGGACAGTGCCTGTCAAAGGCTGTCCGCCGCGTACAATAATTTTTTCCAATATCGTTCCCTCCAGGTCCATTTCATGGCTCAATGGTTTTCACATTCGTTTTCATGTGCATATTCGTGTGCAAGATTTCATTCATTACGTGCATCCTGAATGACAAAAAGATGCACTCAAAACAGTTTAGACGTTATCGGTTACAGATCGGTTACAGTGATTGAATAATCTTTACCGGTTGAATCTGACCGCCTTTCGTTCTCCGTCAAAAGAGAAAACGCAAAGACTGTGACCAGTTCAGGTAATTCAGGATAAAGCCGGTAATGAGATACGTCAGTGCAATGGTCAAAATAACCAGGAACGCCTTCGCTCTCAGTCCTTCCGGGTCTTTCACAAAGAGTTCCATCCGGATGGCCTGCACAGACCACCAGACGATGACGAGTACCATCAGGCTGATCAGAATGTTGAACAGTGATTGTTGGCCGAGTTGATCGATCATAATTACAGGTGCCTCCAGTGTATCGAGCTGATGTCGCGTCAGACGCTGCCAAGGAGCGTTTGGGTGTTTATGTAAAGGAAGTTACATTTCTCCTGTCTAGCACCGTCTGAAGTACATTACCCGTCAGTTGTTGATTTAATCATGTTATAGCAAAAACAGGACATATGCCATAACAACAACCATCATAAAACATTCACCAATCTTTTACTACTGATTTTGGGCATGTTTCACAAAAAAAAGATAGGACTATTTAATCATTTTTGCGTTTTGTCGAACGTCCGTTGTGGGTTATTCTCCAGAAAAGACCCTCACTGCTCCGAATCCTTTTTCCTGTAAGGGGTTTCAATTTTTGCGTTTCACCGAAAAGCAAATGGAGTAAAAAAGAAAAACCGCCTGAAGGAAGCAGGGAAGTCCCTGCCGTCTGTTTCAGGCGGTTTCGTTCGTCAGGCTTTAGAAGAATGCCATCCAGTTGAACTGGGTGAAGATATTGAACAACAGATTCGGCAATACACCGAGAATGATTGTTGCTGCAAGGGTAATGGATACCACTGCATTGATGCTTGTCGGCACCTTCAATGTTTCATCATTTGCTTTTGGTTCTACCATGAACATCTGCTTCATCACACCGAAGTAGTAGAAGAAGCTGATGATGGATGTGACAATCATGATGATGGCAAGCCAGAGCATATCGCCTGTAATGGCCAGGATGAAGATATTCGCTTTGCCGATAAATCCTGCCGTAAACGGCATCCCTGCCAGGGACAGGAAGAAGATCGTCAGGGCGATGGCCATATACGGAGACCGCTTGTACAGTCCTGCAAACGCATCGAGCCCCGTTTTACCGCCTGCATCCTCTGTGACGAGGGTGATGATGGCAAAGGCACCGAGCGTCATGAGCACGTAGGCCACGGAATAGAAGGCAATGATGTTCGTTGATGCATTGCCGAGAACCGTTGCGAGCGGAACGAGGAGGTAACCGGCCTGTGCAATGCCGGAGAAGGCCATGAGGCGCTTAATGTCCGTCTGCGTCAGGGCGATGAAGTTACCGGTAATCATCGTAATCGCTGCAAGGGTCGCGATGATGAACGCCCACTCCTCAAACACGCCGCCAAATCCGATGGTGAATACACGGATGACGATGGCGAACCCGGCCAGCTTGGAAACCGCTGACAGAAATCCGGTGATCGGAGTCGGAGCACCATAATACACGTCCGGTGCCCACATGTGGAACGGTACGGCGGAAATCTTAAAGCCGAACCCGGCGAGCATCATGACAAAGGCAATGATCATCATTTGCGGGTAATCCGCAAAGAGTTCAGGCATAACCTGTCCGATTTCATATACGTTCGTTGTCCCGGTCAGTCCAAACAGGAAGGACATCCCGTAGAGGATGAAGGCCGAAGCCGTTCCCCCGAGGACCAGGTATTTAATAGCTGCTTCTGTGGAGCTTGTGTTGTACTTTTTGAATCCGGCTAATGCGTAAGACGAAATACTTAAAATTTCCAGACCGATGAAGAGCGTGATGAGGTCTGCAGAAGAGACCATGATCATCCCACCGAGTGCTGTAAACAGCAGGATGGAATAATACTCGCCCTGATACATATCATCGTTATTGTCCAGAAAGTGGAGACTCGACAGAATGACGAGTGCCACACCAATCAGGATGATCAGTTTAAACACCATCGCGAATGGATCAACAATGAACGTTGCACCGATGCTCCCGGGCGTTGTGTTCATCACAACGACAAGGACCGCGGTCACGGCGAGGGACAACACGGAAAGATGCCCGATAAACGGCTTCTTCCGGTGGATCCCAGTCATAAAGTCCAAAGTGAACACGAGTAGTGCCAGTGCGCCTAAGACGATTTCCGGAGTCATTAAAGACCAATCTGCGTTAAAAGCTAACATGTCTTTAACCCCCTATCTTCGACACAAGGTCGATAACTGTAGTGTTAATGACGTCGCTCAGGATATACGGGTAAACCCCGATGAGAATGATGAAGACAAAGAGCCCCACCATCGGAACGTATTCCATTGGACGTGCGTCCTTAAGACCGGCATACTTTTCGTTCATCGGACCAAATGTTGTCCGCTGCATCGCCCACAGAAGATACGCTGCAGTCAGGATAATCCCGAGGGCTGCAACCACGCCGATGGCTGTTGCTGCCGGAATGACGTCTGCAGAAGCACCGAAGATCCCGATGAAGGCAAGCAGTTCACTGACGAAGCCTGACAGTCCCGGAAGACCGACAGAAGCCATAGCCGCCGCAAGCATAAAGCCTGCCAAGATCGGCACGGATTTCGACAGTCCGCCAAGTTCGGAGATCGTCCGTGTTTTTGTCCGTTCGTAGATCGCACCCACCATAAAGAAGAGAAGGGCTGAAATAAATCCGTGGGATACGAGCTGGAAGATCGCACCCTGCATACCTGCTTCAGTGAATGAGGCCACCCCGAGGAGGACAATCCCCATATGGGAAATACTTGAGTACGCAACGAGTGATTTCAAGTCGGTCTGAACAAGGGCGAGGAGGGCACCGTAAATGATGTTGACCACCCCGAGAATTGCAATCAGTGTCGCAAAGCGCGCTGCCTGGTCAGGCAGAATGCCGAAGCCGACACGGATCAGACCGTAGGCACCCATCTTCAAGAGGACACCGGCAAGAATCATACTAGCTGCAGTCGGTGCCTGTACGTGAGCATTTGGAAGCCACGTATGGAACGGGAACACCGGGAGCTTGATGGCGAATGCGATAAAGAGGAAGATGAACATCGCCCCTTTGACGCTGCCCGTCAATACTTCAGGAACCATTGGGTTCGCATAGATTTCCGCAAGGCGGACAATGCTGAATGACGTTTCCTGGAACATCATCGCTTCTGCACCTTTGACAAAGATGGCGATGAAGGTCAGGAACATAATCCCTGAACCGAGTCCCGTGTAAACAAGGAACTTAAAGGATGCATATTCCCTGAGTTTGCCTCCCCAGATGCCGATCAGGAAGAACATCGGTATCAGCGTCAGTTCAAAGAACAGGAAGAACAAGAACATATCGAGGGCAACAAAGACCCCGAGCATCCCGGCCAGCAGAACGAGTGTCCAGATATAGAATTCCTTGACCCGTTTCTCAATGGAGAACGAAGCAAACAGGGCAAAGGTGGTGACGATGGTCGTCAGCACGATCAGCGGCATGGACAGACCGTCAACCCCGATTTCGAAGTTAATCTGCAAAAAGCCGATGTTGAACCATTCAATCACCGTATACATATCCGGCTGCATACCGGAAATCGTGCGGTCAAATGAGCCCCAGATAATGAGGGACAGGACGAGTACGGCTCCGGATATGACCGTCGCCATGGATCGGATTGCGTTCTTGTGCTCATTCGGAATTGCAAGCAGGAGTAGTGCACCAACGAGTGGCAGGACGATGAGCCAGATTAATAAATTTCCAATCATCCGAGATACCCCCCTAGAACGAAGGCAAGCGCGATGATCACGATTCCTCCAATTACTGATATGACACCGTACGTTTGCAGCTGTCCGTTATGGGCTTTTTCCATCGTTTTACCGGACGTATTCGTCAGCTTGCCGATCAGGTTGACGATGCCGTCAACGACCACCTTGTCGATTTCCCATAGGAAACGGCCAAGGGCTGTCGTCGGTCTGACAAAGACCGCCATGTACAGTTCATCGAGATAATACTTGTTTGACAGAACGCGGTAAGCGCCGCCTGCGGAGTTCGCAAGGTTCTCTGCAGAGATGCTCTTCTTGAAGTACATCAAGTACGCAAGGAAGATACCGCCACCGGCCACGATAAGGGAAACGGCTGCGAGCCAAAGTTCACCGTGAGGCTGTGAGCCGAGGTTCAGATCCTGCAGAAGGAAGTTCTCCAATGGATGCCCCATAAACGGCAGGTTCACAAGTCCGGCGACAACAGCGAGTCCGGCGAGGACCATCAGCGGCACGGTCATAAAGCCGGAGTTTTCCTTCGGCTCGCCGTGGTGACCGTGGTCATCGTCATGGCCGTGGTCATCTTCTTCCGGATACAGCTCTTTCGCTTCTTCAGAATCCCCGCGGTATTCACCGGTAAAGGTCTTAAAGAAGAGGCGGAACATGTAGAACGCCGTCATAAAGGCCGTCACAAGCGCCATACCGAAAAGAAGCGGATTCCCGTTCAAGAGAGCGGACGCAAGGATTTCTTCCTTACTCCAGAAACCGGCAAGCGGGAAGATCCCGGAAATGGCCAGCGCCCCGATCAGGAACGTGATGGATGTAATTTTCATCTTGCTCCAAAGGCCACCCATGACACGGATGTCCTGACGATGATGAACCGCGACGATGACACTTCCTGCACCAAGGAACATCAGCGCTTTAAAGAAGGCGTGCGTCATCAGATGGAACAGACCCGCTACATAGCCTGCCGTACCAAGAGCCAGAATCATAAAGCCGAGCTGACTGATGGTCGAGAAGGCGAGGATCCGTTTGATATCGTTCTGGACAAGGGCAATCGTTGCTGCAAAGAAGGCCGTAATGGCACCTGTATAGGCAACGACGGTAAGTGCCGTTTCAGAAGCCAGGAATACCGGGTACATGACACCGACGAGATACACACCCGCTGCGACCATTGTCGCTGCGTGGATGAGGGCACTGACAGGTGTCGGACCTTCCATGGCGTCCGGAAGCCAGACATGGAGCGGGAACTGGGCTGATTTACCAACGGCACCGAGGAACACAAGTAGTGCGATTGTTGTGACCATCGTGTCATTGATCATCCCGTTCTCAACAGCTGCATAAATGTCGCCGTATGCGAAGCTGCCTACCTGATTGTACAGAATGACGAGTCCGAGGAGGAGCCCGACATCACCGATACGCGTCGTGAGGAAGGCTTTCTTCGCTGCAGCTGCAGCTTCGGGCTTGAAGTACCAGAATCCGACCAGAAGGAAGGAACAAAGGCCGACAAGCTCCCAGAAAATAAATAATTGCAATACGTTCGGTGCAAGGACGAGTCCGAGCATCGAAAACGAGAATAAACCTAAGTACGAGTAGAAGACATGGATGCGATTGTCGTCATGCATGTAATCTCTCGAAAAGATATGGACGAGTAAACTGACGACCGTCACGACGATTAGCATCATCGCGTTTAGCGGCGTCACTTCATAGCCCATGGTAATCACATGATCTCCGAAATTGATCCAGTCGATCACGTATGAGTAAGTTTCTCCGCCTATGCGTTCAAACAGTACAATGACTGACAGGACGAACGATAAGGCCAAGGCTGTTATTCCGACCCAGGCTGCTTTTTCTTTCAGGAACCGTCCAAAGAATAGCAGGATCAGAAAGGCGATCAGCGGAAAAACCGGGATTAACCAGGCGTTTTGCATGATACCATCACCTTTTCTTCATATAGTCTCTTCGCATAAGAACGTGGTTTACAAAGTCTCCTGATGATTGTGGTGACCGTCAACGGGTATGTACTTTCCAAACCTTCGTTCCATTGTCGTTCATAGCTTGATTAGCGGCGCAACAGATCGTGCTTAATCACGTCGATGGAATTACGGTTACGATACAGGGCGATGATAATCGCAAGACCGAGTGCTGCTTCCGCCGCGGCTACGGTAATGACGAACAGTGTGAAGACTTGTCCGGAAACATCCGGGAATGGCCCTATCGTCGAGAACGCGACCAGGTTGACGTTAACGGCATTGAGCATCAACTCGACACTGGCCAGCATAATAACCAGGTGTCTGCGGGTTAAGACCCCATAAAGCCCAACGCTGAAAAGGATTGCTCCAACCGCCAGAAATAACGTGATATCCATAGCTTAGTCGGCCTCCTTTCGCGCAATTACAATGGCTCCAATGAGGGCTGCTGTCAGGAGAAATGCAACCGCAATAAAGGCCACGAAATAATGTCCGTATAAGTCCATCCCGATGGCATGGACTGTTGTGACCTCAGGCTGCGCATTTCCGGGCAGGTCCATGCTGAAGATCCCGTATAACAGGATCCCCAGCACGCCGACTGCCGAAATCGTCCCAATCACGTTGTGTGCGGTACGCGGATCTTTTTCGAATGAGACCGTCTTGTGATCGGTCATCATCATACCGAATACGAAGAGAATCGTAATCGCACCCACATACACCATGATCTGAATGATCCCGATAAACTCGGCACCCAATAAGAAATACAAACCTGCAACAGCAAAGAAACTGAACCACATGGAGACAACACGGTGTGAGATCGTGGTGAGTAACATCATCATTACCGCACCGGTAATCGCAATTAAAGCCAGAATCGTAAAAAAGATCATTTGTGCTGTCACTGATTGTCACCTCTTCCTGTCTCATCTTTCGAGGCTTTCTTCTCGTCCGATGATGCATCTTCAGAAGCCGGTGGTGTTTCGTCCTGCTGCGGTTCACTTGGCTTGGCTTCAGACGTTGCTTTTTTTTCGTCTTCTTTCTTTTCTTCCGCTTTGGCTTCCGGCTTTTTTTCCGGTTTCGCCTCTGCTTCTTTTGATTCAGACTTCGCTTCCGGTTTCGCCTCAGGTTTTGCTTCTTCCGTTTTGGCTGCCTCCGGTTTCGTTTCCGTCTTGGCTTCTTTCGCTTCGCCATCGCCTGTCTTTACAGCAGTGGCAGTCGCTGTTCCGCCGGCGGATTCCGCTTTCTCTTTTTCCTCCGCCTCTTTCGCTTCACGCTCTTTTCTTGCTTTGGCTGCGGCTGCCTTCTTGGCTTCTTTCTCCGCCTTTTCCTTCGCTTCCACTTCAGGATCTTTATAGTAGCCGTAATGCTCGTTTGCAGTCAGCCAGTTAATGTCCTTAAAGTGATCCGCACGGTTGTATTCACTCAGGTTGTCATAACGCGCCGTCATAACAATGGCCTGAGTCGGACACACTTCCGTACAGAAGTCACAGAGGATACAGCCCTGAAAATCAATGTTGTACGTGTCGATGACTTTCTTTTTCGGGTTTTCCTCACTCTTTTTACCCGTCAGTGTAATGACGTCCGTCGGACAGGCCTGCACACAGAGGTTACAGACGATACACTTCTCAGGGAAGAAACGGTGAATACCCCGAAACCGCTCGGGCATTACCATCTTCTCCTCCGGATACTGGATGGTCAGGTTCTTCTTCCGGAAGTAATTCAAGGTGACGCCGAACCCTTTTAACAATCGAAACATTTTATCACCCCATCCATACTTTAATAATTGACGTAATCACGATATTCAACAACGCTAACGGGATGAGCACTTTCCAACCGAAGTTCATTAGCTGGTCGACGCGGGCACGCGGCATTGTTGCCGTGAACCAGAACCAGGTGAACATCACGAGCAGAACCTTGAGAATAAACCAGACGATTTCCGGCAGGAATGCCGGTCCGAGCCAGCCGCCGAGGAATAAGGTTGTCGCAAGCCCCGCAATAGCGATGGCGTACGTGTATTCCGCTAGCATGAACATGGCAAAACGGAAGCCGGAGTATTCAGTAAAGTAACCTGCAACGAGCTCAGATTCCGCTTCCGGTAAATCGAATGGTGAACGGTTCAGTTCGGCAATGGATGAGATCATGTATACCACAAAGGCAAGGAACTGCGGCACGATGAACCAGACACCCATTTCCGCCTGGAAATTCACAATATCCGTCAGATTCAATGAACCTACAAGAACGACAATCCCCACAACAGAAAGAATCAGCGGCAGTTCATAACTGACCATTTGGGCGACACCACGGATGGAACCCAAGAGGGCGTACTTGTTGTTTGACGACCAGCCGCCCATCAAGACACCGAGCATGGTGATGGATGAAAACCCAATAAAGTAGATCAGTCCGATATTTAAATCCGCTCCCCCGATCGAGCTCGAGTAGACGAGAACGGACATAACGGAAAATGCAGGTGCAAATGCCAGTACCGGTGCCAGTACGAAAATTGGCCGGTCGGCTTTTGCCGGGATGATATCCTCTTTAATGAGAAGTTTCATAACGTCGGCAACGGTCTGTACCGTCCCCCATGGTCCGTGCCGGTTTGGACCCGGACGGAGCTGGATGCCCCCGATGACCTTACGCTCACCGAGAATGGCGAAGGTTACGCCTGCGAGGAGGACGAGAAGAACCGCAACTGCATATAAAAACATCATCAAATATTCCACTATGCATCAACCTCCCCGAGTACAACGTCGAGGCTGCCAAAGATCGCAACCAGGTTCTGAATCGACTCCCCAATCAGCATGTCCTGCAGAATCGATACATTCACAAAGGACGGCCTGCGGAGTTTCACCCGGTACGGTTTGTTCTTGCCGTTACTGATGGCATAGACGCCGATTTCACCTTTGGATGCTTCAGCACGTGTATAGACTTCACCTTCCGGAGGCTTGATCATCATAATCTTCTTGCCTTTCTTATGAATGATGTCCCCTTCAGGGAGATTTTTACACGCCTGTTCAATGATCTTCAGGGATTCGTGCATTTCACGGATCCGCACCTTGTAACGGGCGTAAACATCGCCTTCCTGTTCAACCGGCACGTCGAAATCGAAGTGATCATAGACGGAATAAGGCTCGGTCTTACGGACATCCACTTCGACACCGCTTCCGCGTGCAAGCGGTCCGGAAAGACCCCAGTTCAGCACCTTCTCCTTGGAGAGAACGCCAACACCGATCGTTCGTGCCTGGAATACTTCGTTTCCTGATACGAGCGTATCGAATTCGGAAATATTGTGCTTTAACTCTTCTACGGTCTCGAGTACGTTGTCGATCCAGCCTTCCGGTGCGTCCCACTTCACGCCGCCAATACGGTGGTAGTTGAACGTCATCCGTGCACCGCTGATTTCATTCAGACGGTCAAGGATCGTCTCACGGTCACGGAACGCGTAGAGAAACGGACTCATTGCCCCGATGTCGAGGAGGTACGTCCCCCACCAGACGAGGTGACTGGCAATCCGGTTTAACTCCATGGTAATAACGCGCAGATATTCTGCACGTTCCGGAACTTCCCAATCAAGGAGTTTTTCGATGGTTTGACAGTAAACGTAATTGTTCGTCATCGCATTCATGTAATCAAGACGGTCTGTATACGGGATAAACTGCGTATAGAGAAAGCCTTCAGCGAGTTTTTCCGATCCGCGGTGTAGATACCCCATGATCGGCGTCGCCTTTTGGATCGTTTCTCCGTCCACTTCGAGCTGCAGCCGGAATACACCGTGTGTACTCGGGTGCTGCGGACCCATATTCAGCGTCATGGATTCAGTCTTTAATTCATTCGGCATGTGTTTGTGCACCCCCTAGTCCAAGCCCATAGCTTTTTTGTCGGTGATATAGTCCTTACGGAGCGGGTGGCCTTCCCAGTCGTCCTGAAGGAGAATACGTGACATGTTCCAGTGTCCTTCAAAATGAATCCCGAGGAGATCCCAGATTTCCCGTTCCATATAGTCCGCGGACTTCCATACCGGATCACCGGAGTGAACCACCGGATTCTCCCGCGGTGTTACAACTTTCACATAGAGATACTGATCGAGTGGCGTGGAATGAAAGTTATAGACCGCTTCCATATGCTCCTCATAGTCCACGCCGGTGACACAGGTCAGAAAATCGAACTGCATCTGTTCGTCGTCATGAAGCATGCGCATCACGTCTTCATTCCAATGCGCCGTGTCGAGAATCACCATCGGCTTGTCGAAGTTCATCTTCGCCTCTTTGATGGCGTCTTCTCCCTCGATCGCTTTGATCTTTGTCTGAATCAGTTCGAGAAGCTCTTCATTCATCGCTTAGGCACCCTCTCTCCTTTAGCTTCGAGACGGATCTTTTCGCGAAGTCGTTCCACACCGTCCAAGAGCGCCGGTGGAGTTGGAGGACACCCGGATACATAGACATCGACGGGAACGATCTTATCAACACCGTTCAAAACGCTGTATGCTTCCTTGTAAGGGCCGCCGCATGTGGCACAGGAGCCCATGGCAATGACCCATTTCGGTTCCGGCATCTGATCGTACAGGGTACGAAGAACAGGTGCCATCTTGCCCGTTACGGTTCCGGCTACGATCATGACATCCGCATGACGCGGTGATGCACGGAAAATAACGCCGAAGCGGTCAAAGTCATAGCGGTTACCACCTGTTGCCATCATTTCAATGGCGCAACAGGCAAGTCCGAAACTGAGCGGCCAAAATGACCGAGTGCGCGACCAGGCTTTAATCTGATCCACTTTCGTGAAGAATACGTTCTTGTTGATATCCTCCATCACTCGCGGATCATAGTGTTCGGTTTCTGAAAATCCTTTTAATTCCATTCTAACACCCTCTTTTTCCAAGAATACGCGAGTCCCAAGACCAGGATAAAGATGAAGATGAGCATCAGATTCAATCCATCCCAGCCAAGATCACCGAGGGCTACCGCCCAGGGAATCAAGAAAACGGTTTCAACGTCAAAGATGATGAATTCGAGCGCAACCAGATAGTAGGCTACGTGATATCTGACGGTGGCATCGCCTTCAGGCGCGATCCCGCTTTCATAGGTTGTGATTTTCTCCCGATACGGGTTCTTCGGTCTGACCAGCGGTCCGATAATACTGACTGTCGCAACCGGCAACAAGACACCGAGACCGATAAACATAAGAACCAATATATAATTGTCGTAATACGCCCATAACTCCATATGTCCACTCCCCTCCGTTATATTAAAAGATTTTAAGATTCCAACTCTCACCTCAAATTATAACAAAGGCGCGAAAAAAAAGTCTATAATATTCTAAATTCTCAGTTTGATAACGTTTTAGTAGTGGTAAATGATATTGTTTAAGGTTTTTTATTTTTTGTTGTTCTGCCGCAAGGGTTACAAGGGTTATCAGTCAATTCTGCAGATTAGAATGATAACAAGGTGATAAAATTATCGTGTTTTTTCTTTCCCGTTTGTGTACTTATGCCGAAATAAATCTGTTTGCACGACGTGGTATTTTATGGGATATTGAATGAAGAGTGAAATCTTTTCAAACACCCCAAAATACGCGGCATTTCGGTTGCCAGTCATTCGGTGCTCTCTTCCTGACCTCGGTCCATTTTATATAACAGCATTTAAATTCATGTGAAACAGATTGCTTTTTAAGCTTAGTCGCATTTTAATAGTGTAAACCGTGAACATTTCGTGACAATTCACGTTCAGGAGCCGATAATTACTTTTTTCACAAACGAATTGCCGTAACCGGTGGATTTTAGGTAAGTTTGTGACTTTTTTGTGAATGTTTGAACATAATATTCTCTCTGGCAATTCTCACTGCAGGTCCTCCAACAGGGGCCCTTCCCGGAAACTGTGACAGGTTCTGACGTGCGTTGTCATCATGGTGCCCGTGATAAAAAAAAGCCGCAAAGGAAACCTGGGTCCCTTTTACGGCGTCAGTGGCTGCTCTGCAGCTTAATTCTTTTCTGCGACTTCGAGGCGGTTGACCGCACGCTTCAGTGCAAGCTCCGCGCGTTTGAAGTCGAGGTTTTCTTTCTTGGCTTCTGCGAGGCGGCGTTCCGCACGTTCCTTGGCGGCCCGCGCTCGGGTTAAATCAATTTCTGATGGCAATTCCGCAGATTCAGCGAGAATATTCACTTCATCAGGGCGTACCTCAATGAAGCCGCCATTGACGGCGACGGGCTGAATGTTGCCGTTTTGTTTCAGACGGACGGGTCCGATTGCCAGCGGTGATACGAGCGGCAGGTGTCCAGGAAGAATCCCGAGACCGCCTTCCGGTGTTTTCACGCTGACCATTTCCACGTCCCCACTAAAGACGCTGCCATCAGGAGTGACGACATTTGCCTGTATCGTCTTCACACGGTTCACCCTCCTTATGAAAAGGATCGGATGCCCCGTCCCCCGCAGGTGACAATGTCACGCGACAAGGACGGGGATCCAGCTTTTCCGATTGCTTCCTGATTAGTTCGTTTGCATGTTTTTGGCTTTTTCGACAACGTCTTCGATCGGACCGACGAGACGGAAGGCGTCTTCCGGTACATCATCGTATTTACCGTCGAGGATTTCGCGGAAGCCTCTGATGGTATCTTTGACCTGAACGTATGAGCCCGGCTGGCCGGTGAACTGCTCGGCAACGTGGAAGTTCTGGGACAGGAAGAACTGAATGCGACGCGCACGGGAAACCGTCTGCCTGTCTTCTTCAGAAAGCTCATCCATACCGAGGATGGCGATAATGTCCTGAAGTTCCTTATACTTCTGCAGGGTTTCCTGCACTTCACGTGCTACGCTGTAATGCTCATCACCTACGATTTCCGGTGAAAGGGCACGGGACGTGGACGCAAGCGGGTCCACGGCAGGGTAAATCCCCATCTCCGAGAGCTTACGCTCAAGGTTGGTCGTCGCATCAAGGTGCGCGAACGTTGTGGCCGGTGCCGGGTCGGTGTAGTCATCGGCAGGGACATAGATCGCCTGGATCGATGTAACGGACCCTTTCTTTGTGGAAGTGATTCGTTCCTGCAGCTGACCCATCTCTGTCGAGAGCGTCGGCTGATACCCAACCGCGGACGGCATACGTCCGAGAAGGGCGGATACTTCCATCCCCGCCTGTGTGAAGCGGAAGATGTTATCGATAAAGAGCAGTACGTCCGCGCCTTTTTCGTCACGGAAATACTCCGCCATCGTAAGACCCGTCAGGGCAACACGCATACGCGCACCCGGCGGCTCGTTCATCTGACCGAAAACCATGGCCGTCTTTGTGATAACCCCGGAGTCCTTCATTTCGAAGTAGAGGTCGTTCCCTTCACGGGTACGTTCTCCAACGCCGGCGAAAACGGAGATCCCGCCGTGCTCCTGGGCGATATTGTTGATCAGTTCCTGAATCAGTACGGTTTTACCGACACCGGCACCGCCGAAGAGTCCGATCTTACCACCTTTTACATAAGGGGCAAGGAGGTCAACGACTTTAATCCCGGTTTCAAGGATTTCCGTATTTGTCGAGAGGTCATCATAAGCAGGTGCCTGACGGTGGATCGGGTCGCGGCGCTCCCCTTCCGGGATCGGCTCCTGCAAATCGATTTCCTGTCCAAGTACGTTAAATACCCGTCCGAGGGTGTTTTCACCTACGGGTACGGAAATCGGTGCACCCTGGTCCACACATTCCATACCGCGGACGATGCCGTCTGTGGAAGACATCGCAACGGTACGGACCGTATCGTCACCAAGGTGAAGGGCAACTTCAAGGACCAAGTCGATGTCGACTTCGCCTGAAGACTGGGCTTCATGGACAATTCTTACAGCGTTATTGATCTCAGGGAGCTGGCCGCGTTCGAACTGAACGTCGATAACCGGACCAGTGACCTGAGTGACGCGTCCTTTATTCATCATCTTTCCCCCTTCATTCGAGACGGCCGTGTTTTCATGTTGACCGCTCTTTGAGTGCCGTGTTTCCATGAATGACGTCATGACAGGGCAGCGCCCGCACAGTTTCTGTTACGACTGCGCGAGGGCCCCGCCGACGATTTCATTGATTTCCTGCGTAATGGCAGCCTGACGGGCACGGTTATAGCTCAGTGTCAGGTCGCCGATGAGGCCGTCTGCATTGTCTGTCGCTGAACGCATGGCAGACATGCGGGCCCCAAATTCACTTGCTTTGCCATCGAGAAGAGCGCCGAAAATCAGGCTCTCTGCATAGTGAGGAAGCAGGTGTTCAAGGATTTCGTCGGCACTCGGCTCATAGATGTACTCCTGAACGAGTGTTGCCTGTTCCTCTTCACTGCCTGTTTCTTCACTCATGCCGGTAAGCGGCAAAAGCTTCTGCTCGGTTACCTTCTGGCTGATGGCACTGACGAAGTGATTATAGTGGACATAGATCTCATCAAAGATCCCGTCCGTAAACATCTGCACCGTTGTCGATGCCAGATTTTTCACATCGTTGTATTCCGGCTGGTCCGGTACGCCTGTCAGTTCCTGATAGACGGGCATGTTACGCTTATTGAAAAACTCGAGACCGACGCGGCCAAGAACGATTAAGCCGTACTCATCCGGCGATGAATGACGTTCCTGGATGAGGCGCTGGGTTTGACGGAGAAGTCCGCTGTTGTAGGCGCCACACAGACCACGGTCACTTGTAATGACGATGTAGCCTGTCTTTTTCACTTCTTCACGGTCTTCGAGCATGGGATGCGATACGCCTTCCGAACCGGCGGCAATGCTCTCAACAACTTCACGGATTTTCTCCGTGTAGGGAACGAAGGAGGTCGCCTTCTGCTGGGCGCGGTTCAGCTTGGCTGCTGAGACCATCTCCATGGCTTTGGTAATCTGCTTCGTCTTTTTTGTTGAGCCTATTCTCGTTTTAATGTCCTTTAACGAGGCCATCGCTTTCCACCACCTTTAATTAAGACCAACTCGCGACGTTGAATCAGCTTGCCTGGAACGACTTTTTGAATTCGGTAATCGCCTGTTTCATGGCGTCGTCATCTGCGAGATTGCCCGTTTCTTTAATGCTCTTGAGCAGATCGTTGTTGTTGTGCTCGAGGAAAGTATACATTTCCTGTTCGAAGCGGCTGATATCCGATACCTCGATGTCATCAAGGAAGCCTTTCGTCAGTGCAAACAGAATGAAAACCTGCTTCTCAACGGAAAGCGGCTGATGAAGGCCCTGCTTGAGGACTTCAACCGTACGTGCACCGCGGTTCAGCTTCGCCTGAGTGGCTTCATCAAGATCCGAACCGAACTGGGCAAACGCTTCGAGTTCACGGTACGATGCCAGGTCAAGACGGAGTGTACCGGCAACCTTCTTCATCGCTTTGATCTGGGCTGAGCCCCCAACGCGTGATACGGAAAGACCCGCATCAATCGCCGGCCGGACACCGGAGAAGAACAGGTTTGCCTGGAGGAAAATCTGTCCGTCGGTTATGGAGATCACGTTCGTCGGAATGTAGGCACTGATGTCCCCTGCCTGCGTCTCGATAAACGGAAGGGCGGTCAAAGAACCGGCGCCTTTGTCGTCACTGAGTTTCGCAGCACGCTCAAGGAGGCGTGAGTGGACGTAGAATACGTCACCCGGGAAGGCTTCACGGCCTGGCGGGCGCTTAAGCAGGAGGGAAAGTTCACGGTACGCAGCAGCCTGCTTCGTCAAGTCATCATAGATGACGAGGACGTGCTTGCCGTTGTACATGAATTCTTCACCCATGGATACCCCTGCGTATGGTGCAAGGTAGAGAAGCGGCGCCGGCTGAGAGGCACTCGCTGTAACAACGATCGTATAATCAAGGGCGCCGTGCTGACGGAGCGTCTCCACCACACCGGCAACCGTTGATTCTTTCTGACCGATGGCGACGTAGATACAAATCATATCTTCGTCTTTCTGATTGATGATGGTATCGATGGCGATCGCTGTTTTCCCTGTCTGACGGTCCCCGATGACGAGCTCACGCTGGCCACGGCCGATCGGAATCAGGGAGTCGATCGCTTTAACACCGGTCTGCAACGGTTCGTGAACCGATTTTCGGTCCATAACCCCTGGTGCCGGGCTTTCGATTGGGCGCGTTTTACCGGTTTCCACAGGGCCCATGCCGTCAAGCGGCTGACCGAGCGGGTTCACGACGCGTCCGAGAAGTTCTTCCCCGACCGGTACTTCCATGATTCTTCCGGTACGGCGGACTTCGTTTCCTTCACGGATATCCGTGAAAGGACCGAGAATGATGATCCCGACTGTATTTTCTTCAAGGTTTTGGGCCATGCCCATCACGCCGTTTTCGAATTCGAGGAGCTCACCGGCCATGACATTCTCAAGACCGTGAGCCACGGCGATCCCGTCACCAACGCGGATGACGGTTCCTACATCATTGACTTCAATCTCTGATTGATAGTTTTCGATCTGTTGTTTTAACAGAGAGCTGATTTCATCGGCTCTGATGCTCATTAATCGTTCACCCCTATCTGCTTACGTTCCCGTGGATCATGCGCTTTTCGATTCGCGCAAGCTGGTTGGCGACGGTGCCATCATAGACGGTGTCCCCGATTTGTACCCGGAGTCCGCCGATGAGGTCTTCATCGACCACGTTCGTAATCATTAATCTGGCTTTACCCGCCCGCTTTGCGAACGTCTCGGCCACTGCTTCCTGTTCGGCATCCGTAAGCGGCTTTGCTGAATGGACCACGGCTGATGCAATGCCCTGTTCTTCGTTGGCGAGATCGCGGTAATTCTCCGCCACATGAGGGAGAATCGCTTCGCGCCCTTTATCAACGAGAAGATACAGGAGATGGAGGACGTGGTCGGATACCTTGTTGGTAAACGCATTCTTTAAGACGTCCTTCTTCTCAGCGTCGGAGAGATCCGGGTGACTGAAAACCGTCTCCACCACATTCGCCTGATCAAATGCCGCACTCACGGCCAGGAGTTCGTCTGCGGTTTCCTGCAGGACGTTATTCTCCTTGGCAAGCTCATACATGGCATAGGCGTAGCGATACCCTACCGGATGTCTTCTCATAAGTCTCCGCCTACTTCTTTCAGTGTTTCCTGAATCAGCTTCTCCTGCTCTTTTTCATCGAGCTCCTTTTCAATGACCTTGGATGCCACAAGGACGGAAAGGGTCGACACCTGCTCGCGCAGGGCGGAGACAGCCTGTTCTTTTTCAGAGTTGATCTCGGCTTTCGCCGTTTCCTTGAGACGCTCGGCCTCTGTGCGGGCGCTTGCCACGATATCCGCAGCCTGCTGATCACTCATTTTCTTTGCATTCTCTACGATTTCTTTTGCCTCCTGGCGGGCAGTCTGAATCGCTTCACGCTGTTCTTTAAGATACTGTTCTGCCTCATCACGGTTCTTTTCTGCGGATTTGATCTGATCAGCGACGTGTTTCTCCCGCTTCTCCATCATATCCATGATCGGACCGAAGGCATATCTCTTGAGAAGCCACATGAGGAATAAAAACGCCAGGATTTGATAAACGGCGTTTAACCATTCAATTTCATAGATATCAAACAATGTGTTTCGCCTCCCTTATTCACGATCATTGTAAGCGAATGTACAGAAAACGATGGTGCGTTGACCATCGGAATCCATCGGTTACAAAAGGAATGGCGAAGAATAAGTGATGATGCCTTCTTCGCCATTTTGTCCGTACTTGACCTGTCAGATTACATATTTCCGAGTAATAAGAAGGCAATAACGATCGCGAAGATTGGAAGTGCCTCAACAAGCGGTACACCGATGAACATGACGGTTTGAAGCGGTCCACGGATCTCCGGCTGACGAGTGATTCCCTGCAACGTACTGCGGACGACGATTGCCACCCCAAATGCACCTGCGATTGCTGCCAAACTTGCTGTGATTGCTACTGCAATAGCGACTGTTCCCATGATAAAAATCCTCCCTTTACATACTTTAAAAGTTTTTGTTTTGTATGAATGAATTCACCCTGCCTGTCCTGCAGACTCAGGTTCTTATTCAACATTGTTTCATGCGCATCCTGTGCGCGTTTTTTGTTATGCTGTCTTATCTCGTTAATGATCTTCCGATACTTTATGAGCCATGTACACCATCGTCAGCATGGCGAAGATGAAGGCCTGAAGCGACCCGATGAAGACACTGAATGCCTGGAAAATCACGAGTGGGAAAAATGCCCCGAATGTCCAGAATACGCTCGCAAATGCACCGAGTCCGACGAGCATGACCATGATCATTTCCTTTGCGAAAATGTTCGCGTAGAGTCGCATGCCGAGCGTCAATGTATTGGAAAAGTCCTCAATAATCTTAAACGGTGCCATAAAAGGCGCCGGGCGGAAATAATCCTTCCCGTACTCTTTCGGTCCCCTCAGCTTCCAGCCGTAGATGTGGGTCAATACCACAACGAAGAGAGCCAGTGAGATCGTCAAGACCGGATTTGACGTTGGTGAGTTCCACCAGACGTAGTGCTCTTCTGTCGCGAGCTCGAACGGTACACCCATCATGTTTGCTACGAAGACGTAGAGAATAATGGTGATCCCGAGCATCACGAAATGCTGCCCCTGTTTCCAGTCCATCGTACTGCTGATGATGTTTTTGATGAATTGAACCAGGTATTCCAATGCGTTTTGTGCCCCTGTCGGGTACATCTGAATCTTTCTCGACATGAAGAAGGCAACGAGGAAGACAATGACCATCGCAACCGTTGTGGTAAACAGTGCAGGGATGTTTAACGTCATCCATGGAATGCCGAACAGGTCGACTTTCAGAAATTTACTATCCAATCCTTTTCACCTCTTTTCAGACATTACAGAATGGGTCGTGCAAAATGTGGAACCAGCACTGCCTCACTTCGTTTCTTTCAGATCACGGATGTGAAACAGCGGTTCTATTAACAGAATGACATAGGTCACGGTAAGACCCAGGATCACTCCTGTCAACGAGAGATAATGAGGAACCTGCTGCGCAAGCCAAATGGCAAAGAGAAACACCAACAGCCTCGAGAGGGTTCCAAGGGTTGGCCGCGGTTTTCGGTCCGCGGTCATCTTCCCGATACGTGACACCTGAGCGTAGGTCATCCAAAGACTGATCAGGCTGAAGCTCGTGCCAAAGGCCAGACCTGTCCAGAATGGCCGGTCGCCTCCGAAAACGATCATCAGGAGAAAGACAACGGCCAGGACGATGGTGATCGCGGCGTATCGGATAAACAGTTTGCGGATATCATTCATTGTGCATCGTCCTCGTCTCCATAGAACTGACGGATTACGCGGAAGATGCCAATGACGCCTGTCGTCAGTCCGACAAGCATGCCTCCGGCAATGAACAGGCCACTGCCGTCGTAGCGCTCATCAAGCCATCTGCCGACGAAAACGCCGAGCAAAACCGGCCCGATAAAATACGCACTGATCGTACTCATCAACGCAAAGGAACGAACCAATTGCCGATGCCTGGGTTCTTGTGCCATGGGGTATTCTCCATCCGGGTATCCGTCTGATGCCACAGCCAGGTCCTGGATGCTGACGACAGAATCTCGTCATGAAGCAGGTTAGTGGTTACTAACCTTACGAAGGGGGGAATAGGGATATTGGGGCAGGAAAAACGGGTCGTGTTCGTGATGATATGTATGGCATACTCGCGATGCCTGTTCTTCAGAGCATCGCCTTGCCGGAACTGGCAATTGCCAGAACGGCTGTTTCAGCGTGTACAGCGTGTCATTGTACGCCTTCGAGTGTACCTGTCCGAGAAGTCCCTGTTCCTTTTTTCCAATATCGGCTGATCCCTTGTGCCTCATGCCGTCAGCTCGACTGCGTACACCATGTTATCGTACAACAGTCATGGGGTTGTGTCAATGAACACAAGCGTTCGAACCCGTTTAAGAGAACGGTTTCACAAATCCGGAAAGAAAAAGACAATTCATCTTGTCACCGAATTGTCACTTTTCGTTTCCTATTATACATAAGATTACAAAGATTGTGTGTACTTTTTTATAAAAACTCTAAAGAAAGAATATTCAGATAAAAACGGGACCCGCCACGTTTCTGCACGGTGGCAAAACGCCGGCGGATCCGATTGCAACAGGACTCCTACAGCGGCCGGAATGACGACGGCGCATCGCTTCTGAGCCCGTAATAGTAGCGGATCGCTTCCGTGATTCTCAATGAGGCCTGACCGTCCCCATAGGGATTGGAAGCTTTGGACATGGCGCTGTAAGCTCCCTCATCCTCAAGAAGCGTCTTCGCGTCCTGATAAATCGCCTCTTCATTCGTCCCGGAGAGCTTGAGTGTCCCGGCCTCAATCCCTTCAGGCCGTTCTGTCGTATCCCGAAGGACAAGCACCGGTACGCCGAGGGAAGGGGCTTCTTCCTGCACGCCGCCGGAATCAGTGAGAATGATATGCGCCCGTGCAGCGAAGTTATGGAAATCCCGGACGCCGAGGGGGTCAATCAGCTGAATCCGCTCATCATTGCCGAGGATTTCGTCGGCTAGTTCCCGGACAACCGGATTCAGGTGCACGGGGTAAATGACCCGGACATCGTCGTGTTCGGTGACGAGCCTCTTGATCGCCCGGAACATGTTTTTCATCGGTTCGCCGAGGTTCTCTCTCCGGTGCGCCGTGACAAGGATCAGACGGTCGTCTCCGAGGGCCTTCAGGCTCTCGTGTTCGTAACCATCATCCACCGTCGTCTGCAGGGCATCGATGGCGGTGTTCCCAGTAATGAAAATCCGCTCCTGCTTCTTCCCCTCCTGCAGGAGGTTTTCCTCCGCTTTCTGTGTCGGGGAGAAATGCAGATCACTGATGACGCCGGTCAGCTGCCGGTTCATCTCTTCAGGGAACGGCGAGTACTTATTCCAGGTTCTGAGCCCTGCTTCCACGTGACCGACGGCAATCTGGTTATAGTACGCCGCGAGACTCGCCACAAATGTGGTCGTGGTATCGCCGTGAACGAGGACCATATCCGGCTTCAGCCGTTTCATGACCTCATCGAGGCCTTCGAGGGCCTTTGTTGTTACGCCGGTCAGGGTCTGTCTCGCCTGCATGATGTTGAGGTCCTCATCCGGAGTGACGTCAAAAATAGCCAGCACCTGATCGAGCATTTCCCGATGCTGTCCGGTAACGACCGTGACGGATTCGAGATCCTCCGTCTTCTCAAGCTGCTTGACGAGAGGACACATTTTGATCGCTTCCGGCCGTGTGCCGAAGATCGTCATGATTTTCTTTTTCGCCTGCATGATACTGCCTCCTTCAATGTGATCAGGGCTTGTCTGCCCGTTTTGAAAAACCGGAGGGCAGGGTTCCTGGTTCGGGAACCGGTGCGGCCTCCGGTCTGTTTGGGTCTTATTTGGTTCCGAAAAGGCGGTCGCCGGCGTCGCCGAGACCCGGGACAATATAGCCTTTTTCATTGAGCTTCTCATCCATTGCAGCCAGGTAGATGTCCACATCCGGATGGGCTTCCTTCATTTTGTCCACGCCTTCAGGTGCAGCGACGAGGCACATGAGCTTGATATTCTTCGCACCGTTACGCTTCAGGACATTGATTGCTTCGATCGCGGATCCGCCTGTTGCGAGCATCGGATCGACGACGATCATTTCCCGCTCAGACACGTCTTTCGGGAGCTTGACGTAGTATTCCACCGGCATCAGTGTTTCCGGATCGCGGTACAGACCGACGTGTCCGACTTTGGCAGCCGGGATCAGTTCAAGGATGCCGTCCACCATGCCGAGCCCTGCGCGGAGGATCGGAATGATCCCGAGCTTCTTCCCTGAGATCGTCTTGCATGTCGCTTTAGCGACCGGTGTTTCCACTTCCACCTCGCGAAGCGGTAAATGACGGGTGATTTCAAACGCCATCAGTCCGGCGATTTCATTGGTCATTTCCCGGAATTCCTTCGTCCCGGTTTCTTTTTTTCGGATAAATGTCAGCTTGTGCTGAATCAACGGGTGATCAAATACATAGACTTTCCCCATCTGTACCACTCCTCATTTCGTTGTCTTCGGTATGTAACGCTCCCCTATGGTCTCAAAACCATCGTGTCCATTATACATGAACCGAAGCATAAGCGGGCGTTCTCCCCGGAAATTGTACGTGAAAATGTGTACCGCTTCAAGGCTTTGTTTGGCTTTTCGGGCATTTTTCGCTTTGTCCCCACACAAAGCGCCGTCCCCGGTCAGGGAGACAGCGCTTTTCATTGATGCTTTACCGTTCGTAAAGCGGGTATTGGCTCGTCAGGTCCTGAACAGCCTTACGGGCATCGTTCAGTGCCTCTTCGTTATCGTGATTCTTCAGAACAAGTGCAATAATCTTACCGACGGTCGTCGCGTCCTTTTCGTCAAAACCGCGGGACGTGATGGCTGCGGTTCCGATCCGGATACCGCTTGTGACAAACGGGCTTTCCGGGTCGAACGGGATCGTGTTTTTATTCGTTGTAATCCCGACTGCATCGAGCGCCGCTTCGGCATCTTTCCCTGTCAGTTCAAGATTTCTGAGGTCAAGGAGAACCAGGTGATTGTCCGTGCCGTTCGATACAAGGTTCACTCCTTCAGACATAAGGGACTGAGCAAGAGCCTTGGCGTTCATCTTAACCTGCGTCGAATACGCCTTGAAATCTTCCGTCAGTGCTTCACCGAATGCCACGGCTTTCGCGGCGATGACGTGCATGAGCGGGCCACCCTGGATACCGGGGAAGATGGATTTGTCTACCTTCTTGGCATACTCTTCCTTACAGAGAATCATCCCGCCGCGCGGGCCTCGCAGGGTTTTGTGCGTCGTTGTCGTGACAAAATCCGCATAAGGAACCGGACTTTCGTGTTCACCTGTGGCGACGAGACCGGCGATGTGCGCCATGTCCACCATCAGATATGCCCCCACTTCATCCGCAATTTCACGGAAACGGGCGAAATCGATCGCCCGCGGGTAGGCACTCGCACCGGCCACGATCATTTTCGGCTTATGTTCTCGGGCTTTTGCCAATACATCATCATATTCGAGGAGACCCGTATCTTTGTCCACGCCGTAATCAACAAAGTTAAACTGCTTGCCGCTGAAGTTGACCGGGCTTCCGTGGGTCAGGTGTCCGCCGTGGGACAGATTCATGCCGAGGACGGTATCGCCGTGCTCGAGAAACGCAAAATAAACGGCCATATTCGCCTGTGCACCTGAATGAGGCTGCACGTTGGCATGTTCGGCACCAAAAAGCTCTTTCGCACGGTCTCTTGCAAGGTTTTCCGCAACGTCAACGTACTCGCATCCACCGTAGTAGCGTTTGGACGGATACCCTTCCGCATACTTGTTCGTCAGAACGGAGCCCTGTGTTTCCATAACGGCTTCGGATACGAAATTCTCTGACGCGATGAGCTCAATATTCTGTTGCTGGCGTTTTCGTTCCGCTTCGATGGCTGCGAATACTTCGGCGTCCTGTGCCTGCAATTCGACTAAATCACGACGTTCCATTGTTTTCATTGCAAAAAACCTCCCTGATCGTCACGCATCTGCGCGCTGAAAAAACTTGTCTGAACGGACTTCCGGCTGGCTTGATCGGCTTTGTGATGTTTCTTACCACTGTCATTACAGCTTATTCTACAACGTCGGCAGGGGAATGAAAAGGGGTTTCGGGAAGTCAGACTGATGATAGCGCATACAATTTCGAATTGCCAGTTAATTTATTGTTGCCCCACCGGAAAATGACTGATCATCCGGTTTTCACCTTGCATAAATACGCAAAAGAGCCCCCTGAAGGACTCTTGTCTGCTTTTTTCTATTTCTTACTTCGCTTCAGCCAGATCCGTTCTGTCTTCCGCGCCGGGAGCGGCTTACTGAAGAAAAAGCCCTGAAGTTCGTCGCATTGCTCACGGGTCAGAAAATCGGCGTGCGACTCGGTTTCGACACCTTCCGCTGTGACCGTCATGTTCAGATTCTTCGCGAGCTGAATGATCGTTCGAACGACAGAGCAGTTCTCCTCAGACAGATGGATGATGAACGATTTGTCGATTTTGATCCGGTCGAAGGGATAGCCGCCGAGAAAGCCAAGGGAGCTGTATCCCGTCCCGAAATCATCCATGCTGATCATGACGCCGATCTCTTTCAGTTTCTTCATCGTCGTCCGCGTCAGCTGCGGGTTCTCCGTCACGCTCTCGGTCACTTCAAGTTCTATCATCGCCGGATCCACCCCCGACGCATTGATCTGCTCGCTGACAAAATCGGCAAAATCCGACTGGGTAAACTGCTGGACCGAAATATTGATGGAGACCGGCAGCACATGCCCCGCCTGATGCCACTTTCTCACCTGCTCTATGCTGTGTTTCAATACCCACTGGCCAAGGGAAATGATCAGACCGGACTTCTCTGCAACGGGAATAAACTCCGCCGGGCTCAGTTCACCAAAGATCGGATGATGCCAACGAAGAAGGGTTTCAAAACCGCACAGCTTCCTCGTCTTCGCATTGACCTTTGCCTGATATACGAGATAAAATTGGTCCCGGCTTGCTTCCTTACGCAATTCTCCTTCAATGAGAATACGCCGGTCGAGCATATTGCGGATGGACGCATCAAAAAGAACAAACGTGTTGCCCCCCTGTTCTTTGGCGCTGCTGATGGCCGCTTCCGCTGATTGAATCAGCTCGTCCGTCCCTTGTGCATGTAACGGATAGAGTCCGACGCCAATACTCGCCGTCGTATGAATCTCCATACCTCTCACGATATATGCTTTGGACAGGTATTCCACGAGCACGGAGCATCGGTAGTGCAGGTATTCACGATCTCTCTTGCTCCGCTCCTGACAAGCCATGACAATTGCAAATTCATCACCTGTAAATCTTGTCAGATAATCGTCTTCCTCGAGCAGTTCCTCAAGCCTTGTGGCAATTTCCCGGAGGAGTTCGTCACCGACGCGGTGTCCGAGGGTTTCATTAATGTTTTGAAAACGGTCGAGATTGACGAGCAGAACGGCAAATTCATAATCTCCATCTGACTCGGCAGCCTTACGCCGATCCACTTCTTTTTCAAAGCTCCTGCGGTTCGGAAGGCCGGTCAGCTCATCAAAATAGGCCATCTTATGAATCTGGCGCGCCTGCCTTGTCTGCTCGGTAATATCCACAATCGACCCGGCGAGTTCCACATCCCCGGCTTCTTCCCTGATGATGCCGATATTGACAAGATAGTGCCGGTTTTGTATATCGAGTTCAAAACGGGTCTGACCGGTGGCCAATGCGGTTCTGAAGGCCTGATCAATGCGGGTGGCGATCGGTTTATCGAAGATTTCATAGATCGTTTTGCCGTAGACGGCGTCGGTAGTCCGTTTCAGCTTTTCGGCAATCAGACCTTCGCTCATCGTAAAGACATACGAGCCTTCCGGCTGCTGCTTCAGCTTAAACACCCCGTTTTGCAGGTGCTGAATCACGATCCGGTAATCATCTTCAAGGGCCTGTTTCAGCTTCAGTTCCGCAGACACCCGGTCTGAAATATCATGGCGGATGGCGATGAAGCGTTCAATCCGGTGATGGGTATCCCGAATGGGGATGATCGTGGAGCTCGTCCAGTAGATCCGGCCGTCTTTCGCTTTGTTCCTGATCTCACCGCTCCAGATCTCGCCCTGTAGAATCGTGTCCCACATTTCTTTAAAAAAGGCTTTCGGATGGTAACCGGAGTTCAGAATTCTGTGTGTCCTGCCAACCAGTTCATGATCATCATAGCCTGAAATTTCGCAAAACTTCTGGTTGACTTCCAGGATGACTCCCCGCGCATCAGTAATGGCTACAATCGTCGAAGCATCGAGCGCTGTCTGGATGTCATTGAGTTTTTTCTTCAGCTCTTCGGTGTTTTCAGCTCTGTCCGACTGGTGATCATAGCCCGCCATGGAAGTCCGCCCCCTCTCATATGGTATAGACATGCTGCGTCTGAAAGGCTGTGCCTCAGCCGTCAGCGTTCAGCTTTTCAGCCATCGCTTCAATCGCCTGATCCGCTTCTCCGTAAGGAACCTGGCACGTACCGGCTGCCCCGTGACCGCCTCCGCCGTATTCACGCATGAGATAACCGACATGCGTGTTGGATGTTTTGTTCAGAATGCTGTGTCCGACTGCGATGGCACAGTTCTGTTTACGGAACCCGTCGACGACCCAGAGGTTAATGTTCTGCTCCGGATAAAGGGCGTAGATCATAAAGCGGTTTCCGGGATAGATCGTCTCCACGCCGCGAAGATCAGTGATGATCACATTGCCTTTCGTCGTTGTATGCGTTTCAAGCATGTCTTGAAACGGTTTTTGCAGCTCGTGATACCGGACAACCCGTTCCTGAACATCCGGGTCTGCCATGACCTCATCGACGCTCTTTTCCGCACAGAGGTCGACCAGTTTCTCCATGAGCTGATAGTTACTGATGCGATAGTCACGGAAACGGCCAAGGCCCGTTCTTGCATCCATGATAAAAGACAGAAGATCCCAGCCCTCCGGATTCAGAATGTCTTCTTTTGTGAATTTGGCAGCGTCCGCTTTATCAACGCCCGCCATGATGTCGTCAAGCTCCGGACCGAACTCTTCGCGGCCACCAAAGTAATCATAGACGACTCTCGCTGCACTGTCCGCAAGACGCACGTCCCCTTTGAAGGTAATGCCTTCTTCCTCGATTCGCTTCAGTTCACTCGCATGATGATCAAACCACATCCCGCAGCCCTCCACATGCGGCACGTTCGTCAGGATATCATTTTCCGTAATCTCAACTTTGCCGTCCTGCATATCTTTCGGGTGAACGAAGGTCATATCATTGATTAATCCCTTTTTCTTAAGCAGCATGGCCGTCACCAGGCCGTCAAAATCGGATCGTGTTACAAGTCTCATCATCAATTACGCCTCCTTGGTATGTGATTTCTGGTTGTTTTCCCCACTCAATTGTTATAGTTCAGTATACCATTTACACCCCTCATTACCATCATCATTCAAGCCAGTTTCGGAAATCTTTTTCAGGAAGAGGCTTCGCATAGTAATACCCCTGCCCGAGAGTGAATCCCAGTGCCTTTACCTTTTCGTGGTGGAAATCAGTCTCCACGCCCTCCGCGACGGTATCAAGACCGAGACCGTCCGCCACGAGCAGCATCGCCCGCAGCAGTTTTTCCGTTTCCGTCTCCTGGCGCATGGCTTTGATAAAGTGCTGATCCACTTTCAGTTCACTTAAGCCAAGCTCTGTCAGATGCGAAAAAGAAGAGTAGCCCTTGCCGAAATCATCGATGGCCACCCGGACGCCTGCGCGGGTGAGCCGGTTCAGATTCTTCATAATCCTCCCAATATTGCCTTTTGTCATGCTTTCCGTAATCTCCACCTGCAAGTAGTCGGCCGGTATGCGCCAGTCACGCATTCTCTTCAGAAGCGATTCCGCAAAATTCTCCTGTTCGAGCTGCCTGATGGAGAGGTTCACGGATACCGGAACGATAACAAGTCCTTCCATGCCCCATTTGATCAGTTGCCGGAAGACCTCATCAAGCACCCACTCGCCGATGGCGATAATCTGACCGGTTTTCTCCGCAATCGGAATGAACTCCCCTGGGGAAACGATGCCGAGATCCTTGTTCGACCAACGAATGAGCGCTTCGGCTTTTTTCAATTCACCGCTCTCAAGATCAACGATCGGCTGATAGTGAAGCGCCCATTCTTCCCGTTTCCCGGCCCCTTTCAGGTGATTGGCAATTTCAAACCGGCGCTTCAGTTCTTCGGCTTTTTCCGTTGAAAAGTACGAGATGTGATCAACCACCGACTCTCTGGCATGTGTCATCGCGACATTCGACGTCATGAACAGGTTTTGGGTTTCTTCACAGTCTTCAGGAAAGCGGCTCACGCCGATGGACGGATGAATAAACAACTCGGAATCATCGACGAAAAACGGCTTCTCAAGACAGGTCACGAGTTTTTCAAGAAACGGTTCGAGATCACCTGCCTGTTGGTCATGAACGATCAGAAAATCATCGCCGCCGATCCTGCCCACCTGACTCTCATCGTTCACCAGGAGCATCAGCCGCTTGGCGATATCAATTAACAGTCTGTCACCGACTTTATGGCCGAGCGTATCGTTCATTTCGTTAAAATTCGTGATCTCAATCGTCAATACGGCGAAACGGTCCGAGATGTAATCCGAATGATTTACCTTCCGCTCAATCAACTTTCGCATCTCCGGCCGGTTCGGAAGGCCCGTTACCGGATCCGTTGTCTCAAGGATCGTCAACTTGTCCTGCATATCATCAAGATCCGACAGTTCGTGAATCACCGCAATATAGAGACGCTCGTCCGCACTCCCCCTGAATTTTGAAACGGACAGACGCTGCCTGTAGACGGATCCGCTCTTCCGTCTGTTCCAGATATCCCCGCGCCAGACACCCCGATCTTCAAGGGCTTTCCACATCTGACGGAAGAATGCTTTCGAATGAACACCTGCATTTAACAGTCGCGGGTTATTGCCTATCGCTTCTTCGGATGTGTAGCCCGTGATGACTTCAAAAGCCCGGTTCACCCAAAGGATCGTCCCATCCTGTTCTGTAATCATCACTCCGTCACTGATGTTTCGAAGCGACATTTCAAACAGCTTGACCGTTTCTTCATTGGCCACGTCCTGACGCCTGTCCAGATAGGCCACGACAGCGCCGGATACCCCTGTCTCTGAACGGAGCGGATACGCATAGAGCGTCACCGGCACCGCTTCGCCAAATCTATTATGCCGTTCGGTCTGTTTCGACACTGTCTCACCGCGCAGTACCGCGTACGCAGCAGCTTTCGCTTCTGTTCTGACTTTGCCGTAATGAAAGAGAGACGCCACCGACATGCCGATCACTTCCTCCCGTTCGTAGCCAAACAGTACCTCAAATTCCCCGTTTGTATAGACCACTTCCTGGTCCGACGAAATCACCATCACTGCAAACGGACTCTTCTCAAAAAAGCCGTCCAGATTGGTCACTTTGTGACGGCCGATCCACTCGAAAAAATCCGGCGCACGACCATGGTTCCCCTGATTTCGTTCATCAACCATGTGTTCACCCCGCTTTATTCATACTTCTTTCATTATACCAAAGTCATGCGGCAAAATCGCTGTCAATTCGCCCAATTACGTAACCGATTCACGCTTTTGTCAAAAAAGAGGCTCTAAATAAAAAGCTTCCCTGATCGTTATCAGAGAAGCTTCGCTCAGTCGTTATTCCATTGTATAGACGGCCCGCGCGCCGCCGATCAGTTTTGGCCTTGTTCTTGCAAAGGTCACGTGGGCCTCACCGATCGCTGTGATCCCGGTTCTCACCGGAACAGCCACATGCTTCAACTGCATGCCGATAAACGTATCGCCGATGTCGATCCCCGCATCCGCCTTCACTTCTTCAACCACAACCGGGTCATGCATCTTTCGGTAGGCAAGGGCTGCCATCGAGCCTCCGGCTTTGGCAACCGGGACGACGGTCACGGGCTCAAGTCCAAGGCGGACGGCCGTCTCACGCGTCACCGTTACTGCACGGTTGATATGCTCACAGCCCTGAAAGGCAAGGGATACGCCGGTTTTCCCGGCAAACGCCGCGAAACCGTCCCAAAGTGCCTCTGCGACATCAAGGGTGCCGTCACTGCCGATTTTCGCACCCCGCACCTCACTGGTACTCACCCCGGCAACAAGGAGGTCTCCCGGTTTTAAGTCTGCTTGATCCTGAAGGGCATCAAGGCCTTTTATCAGCTGTTCTGTCAGTTCGGACTGGTTCACCTTGCATCACCCCTCTCGAGTGGCGGTTCTTATACGTGATACGTCCCATCTTCATAGTTCATCACTTTCATAATCCGACGCTCGTGGCGTCCGCCTTCAAATTCAGTCGTCAGCCACGTTTTCGCAATCTCCTGCGCGAGTCCCGGGCCAATAACGCGCTCTCCCATCGCCAGCACGTTGGTATCGTTGTGTTCCCTGGTTGCTTTTGCTGTAAAGAGGTCATGCACCAGTGCGCAGCGAATGCCCTTTACTTTATTCGCAGAAATGGACATGCCGATTCCTGTTCCGCAAATGACAATGCCGCGGTCTGCTTCCTTATTAGCCACCATTTCGGCAGCCTGAAGGCCAAAATCAGCATAATCGACAGAATCCGGACTGTCTGTCCCCACATCAACGATCTCATGACCGAGCTCCTTAACGACGTCAATAATTGCACCTTTCAAATGGTATCCTGCATGGTCTGAACCGATTACAATTTTCATGGTTCATTCTCCTTTCATACGTACCGTTTCATTTATTTTAAATTTTTCGATCGAAGTTTTCAAGGTTTGCGCCTGTTCGAGCAGCACCTCCGCGGAGGACGCGACTTCCTGCATAACAGCAGTCTGTTCTTCCGTACTTGCTGTCACATCCGCAGCTCCGGCAGCCGTCTCCTCTGCAACACCGGCGACTGTCTGCGCTTCTGTGGAGGTGCGTTCGATGGACGTGACCTGTTTCTTGACAAGCTTCAAGATATCCTGCACCGCCGAAGCGACCTCCCGGACATTATCTCCCATAACGATGATAGACTGATTTGTCTCAGATCCTTTATCCGCCTCTTCATTGGCGTAGGCCACCTGTTCAGTGATTTGAGCGACGACATGTTTGACATCACCCTGAATCGTCTGGATCAGCTCAGTAATCCCCTGCACGGCATTGCCACTCTGATCAGCAAGCTTCCGAACCTCGTCTGCTACAACGGCAAAGCCTTTACCGTGCTCTCCTGCCCGTGCCGCTTCAATGGATGCATTCAAAGCGAGAAGATTTGTCTGTTCGGCAATATCACCGACAAGGGAGATAATTTCCCCGACTTTTCTTGCATTGTCGTCGAGCCGTTCCACTGCCGTAAGGGACGCCTGGTTTTCTTTCGCCAGGCGCTGGATGCCTGCAACAAGTGATTCAATCACCCGCTGGGACTCTTCGAGACTCGCCACCATGTCTCTTGACAGATCATTTGACGACCGGGCATGACGCTCCACCTGATCCGCCGTCTGCCGAACGTCTTCCATCGCTTCCGCCGTCGCCTGGATAGACGATGAAGATTCCTGTGCTCCGTTTGCAATATCTTCGACGGTCTGGCTGATCGTCTCCGCCTGATTGGCTGCTTCATTGGAGGCTTCTTTAATATCCACCACCCGCTCATTTGTCATGGCAAAAGTCGTATTGACTTCGTTGATCATGGTACAAAGACTGTCAATCATTTCATTATAGGCCAACGCCAGTGAGCGAAGCTCGTCATCGGATTTCGGTACTTCAACTTTGTCGCGGATATCCCCTTCCGCCACTTTCTTAGCCCCTTCCTCAAGTTTTTGAATCGGTTTGACAATGACCTTCGAGCCAAGATAACCGAGAATCGCGGACCAGCCAATCCCCATTGCGAGTGTCATAAGCATGAAGGCGCTCTCATTTATCCCGATCGCATCACCGATGATGTCATACAGATAGAAGATAAAGAAAGCACTTACAGTATATGTAATGAACGCGACTGTGCTGATGCCTAGCACCATTTTTTTTGTGATGCTGAAGCGGTAATGCTGTTTTGCCATGATAGATCCCCCCTGAATATCCCATTAATTCTATTTTTATACCCCAAAAAAGAGAGCTCGAAAAGGAGCTCTTTTTTTTGAGGCGCCATTAATTCCGTTCGATTTTTTTAAGCAGCTGTTCAACAGCGTGATTGATTTCTTCATAGGCTGCCTCATACTCCTCATCTCCCCCGCCGAACGGATCGGCAATATCGAGTGAAGGCATATCCCATTTCAGTTTGTCGATGTTGGACTGATAAGGCATAAGTGCATCAAGGAGCTCTTCTTCAAGTTCCGTCTGCCCGGAGATCTCTCCATCTTTGTTGTAGGCCCGGACGTTTCGTTCATTGGCGTTTAAGATTTCGGAACGTTTCAGGTCCATCTCTGCCTCTTCCTGTTTGATTTGATCCATCTTTTGACTCATCTCACTGTGATCTGCGGTGTATTCTTTCAGGGTATAGACTTTATCCACCGCCTCCGGATAATGCTCGATCAGTGAGCGCTTATGATGCTCCGTCATCGTCAGGACCAGATCGGCACTCCTCAGCTGACCTTCATCAAGGACTCGTGACTGATGGCTTTCCATGATTCCTCTCGTCTGCAGCACTCTTCTTGTGCCTTCTGACATGGGCATGCCTTCCACACCATGCAGACCGGCAGAATCGGCAACGATATCCTCATCGGTTTTTTTATGCTCAAGGAGCGCTTCAGCCATTGGACTCCGGCACGTATTGCCCGTACAGATAAACAGTACTTTTGTCATCGGATTACCCCCATTGCGATTTCTATTTTATCATAGTTCTTATTCCTTGTACGTGCATGTGTGAAACATTCGCAAAAAAACGGGACTCATTTATAACCGGGCCTTTTTTCCCCCTGATGCCTTCTCCAGCCGATTCATGATGGCCCCGCCAAGCTCCGTCTCCGGAAACGTACAGACGAGCAGCATATCCACTTCACCGGTCTTAAACTGCCGCAGAGCCCGGTACAGTTCCCGTCCGACAGCCGCGAGATCCGTCTCCGAGCCGACGGACACTTCCTGATGGGCACCGGTGAGACCCGCCCATTCATTCACGATGATCGCGCCTGTCAGGAGGCCGTCTTCCTTCGCTTTTCTGATTGCCTGTTTCAGGGCTGCCAGTTCCCCTTCAACGAGATAGAGGGGCACATCCGGTGCATAGTGGGTATATTTCATCCCCGGCGAACGCGGCGCTTCATCCGACTTCAGAAGAGACGGATCGATCGCGACGTGTTCAGCCACCTCCCTGAGCGCCTCGAGGGTCACGCCGCCCGGGCGAAGGACTGTCACCTGGCCGTCTGTCACCTCAACGACCGTCGACTCGAGACCCACACCGGCGGGACCGCCGTCAAGGATCATGGGGATCCGGCCGTTCAGATCCTCTTCGACGTGCGCCGCTTCAGTGGGACTCGGGCGTCCTGAACGGTTACCGCTCGGTGCCGCGAGGGGTCTTCCGGACGCTTCGATCAGGCGAAGGGCGACCGGGTGGTCCGGCATCCGGAGCCCGACCGTCGGCAGACCTGCCGTGACCGCCCCAGATAACGTGCCGTTATGCGGCAGGACAATCGTCAGAGGCCCCGGCCAAAAAGCGGCCATCAGATCCTTTGCCGTCTTAGGCAACGTCAACGTCCATCTCGCCGCGTCTTCTATCGAGGCAACGTGAACAATCAGCGGATTATCCGCAGGCCTTCCCTTCGCCTCAAAAATCCGCCGAATCGCTTCATCACTCGTGGCATCGCCACCGAGTCCGTAGACCGTTTCTGTCGGAAATGCCACGACTTCACCATTTCGAATCAGCTCAGCCGCTTCCGCGATCGCCCGGTCGGCCCCGGTATCCACATTGTTATGCACAAGGTTATCCACAGAACGTGTGACCGTTTTGTGCGCTTCCATGTCATATGCTCCTTTCTCTTGCGGCTGTAAGGGTGAAATCCCCTTTATCCCGAATACTGCAAGATGTTTTCTTGTCAGAAACTATGTTCTTATGCACAAGTTATCCACAGGCCGCTGTGCATAAACCTGTGTGTATCCTGTGGGGAACTGCCACAGGCTCCCGTTTAGCCGTGTATCCATACCGCGACAATCCGTTCATTGCCGTTGATGTCACGGATGACCTCAGGGGATGACTCAGGAAAACGATCCGTGATCATGGTCCTGACAGCATCCCCCTGATTCCAGCCGATTTCAAAAAACAGCCATGTGCCTTCAGGGTGCAGGACCCTGTGAAGATCCTCAATCATCGTCCGGTATGCAGCAAGGCCGTTTTCTTCAGCAAAGAGCGCCGTATGCGGTTCGTGGTTCTTGACGTTGTCTTTCATCATCGCCTGATCCGACTCCGGGATATAAGGCGGGTTTGACACGATCAGTCTCGGCCTTATCCCGGATTCAATAATGGGATCAAGATAGCTGCCTGCCAAAAACGTGACCGGGGCTTCATGAGCCTCTGCATTGATTCTTGCCATTTCGAGGGCCGCGCGGCTGATATCTGTCGCAATCACCCGTGTTGCCTGATTTCCCTTCAGCCATCCGGGAATCTCGAGGGCCAGTGTAATCGCGAGGATGCCGCTCCCGGTGCCGATATCCACGATCCCCAGCTCTTCCTGACTGTCTGCGTCCCAGCTTGTGGACAACCCTGTGGACAGCCGTTCTTTCACCGCTTCAACGAGTTCCTCAGTCTCCGGCCTCGGGATCAGTACGTCCCGGTTCACCCGGAAACGGCGTCCGTAAAACACTTCTTCTCCGGTCAGGTGCTGAACCGGGATTCCCGCCGCCGCTTTTTGGATGTCGGCACTGAAGGCTTCATCCAAAGACCGTTCAAGCGGAGTCCGCATTTCGGCAAACAGCCTCGAGCGGCTCCAGCCTGTGTGATGCATCATCAGGATCCTTGCAATCTCCACTTCATAGCCGTTTGCTTCCACAAAAGAAGAAGCCCATCGGAGGGCTTCATGTACGGTTCGGCAGGACGCATCAGGCCTGTGCATTTTCCATCATCCGTGACTGTTCTTCGACAATGAGGGCCTCAATAATCTCATCGAGCTTCCCTTCAAGAATCTGATCGAGTTTCTGAATGGTCAGGCCGATCCGGTGATCCGTCACCCGGCTCTGCGGGAAATTATAAGTCCGGATACGCTCGGAACGGTCACCGGTACCGACGGCGGATTTCCGGTTTTCGTCATACTCCGCCTGGGCTTCCCGCTGGTATTTGTCATAAATCCGGGCGCGAAGGACCTTCATGGCCTTTTCTTTGTTTTTGATCTGGGATTTCTCATCCTGACACGATACGACGATCCCCGTCGGTTCATGGGTGAGCCGCACGGCGGACATGGTCGTATTGACGCTTTGTCCCCCCGGGCCGCTTGAAGCAAAGCGGTCAACCCGGATGTCCTTCTCACTGATGTCCACTTCCACATCTTCCGCTTCCGGAAGAACGGCAACCGTCGCAGTCGAGGTATGAATACGCCCGCCGGATTCCGTCGCCGGCACCCGCTGAACGCGGTGAGCGCCGTTTTCGAATTTCATCTTGGAATACGCGCCGGTTCCGTTGATCGTAAACACGATCTCCTTGTACCCGCCAATCCCTGTTTCACTCGCTTCAATCACATCCGTCTTCCACCCCTGGCTCTCGGCATAGCGGTGATACATCCGGTACAGATCCCCGGCAAAGAGCGCCGCTTCGTCACCTCCGGCAGCCCCTCTGACCTCGACAATCACGTTTTTGTCATCGTTCGGGTCTTTCGGGATCAGGAGCACACGGAGCTTTTCTTCCAGTTCACCGAGTTCGGTCTCCAGTTCATCAAGCTCCATCTTGGCCATTTCGCGCATCTCATCGTCCAGATGATCCCGAAGCATCTCTTTCGTATCCTCCACCTGGGATTTGATGTCTTTATACTGTCTGTACGCTTCCACAGTTTCCTGCAGACCGGACTGTTCCTTTGAATAATCCCGGAGTTTATCCGTATCATTCATAACCGCCGGGTCCATCAAAAGCTCATTCAACTGCTCATAGCGGTTCTCCACTGATTCAAGTCGGTCAAACACGTGCGCCACCTCTTTTTTCTGATTCTCGCTTATCTCGCGTCACGATGCAATCTTTCTATAGTATAGGGTCTCTCCCCGGCAAAATCAATTCCTGATTGCATATACCCATGCGTGTATACGTTTATCAGGTGGGACGAAAGGGAAACAGAACAGAGAATGATCAGTCGACAGAACGACCAAATCAAGGAGGAGATGCAGTGATGAATGTGGTGATTATTGGAGGAGATGCTGCGGGGATGAGCGCAGCCATGCAAGTTTCGAGAAAGCGAAAAGACGCATCAATTACCGTATTGGAAAAGGGAGGCATCTATTCATACGCCCAGTGCGGCCTGCCTTATTTCATTGGCGGAGAGGTGGACAAGAGCGAGGAGCTGATTGCCCGCCCTGTCTCATTTTTCCGGGAAAAAGCCGGCATTGACGCAAGGGTGTTCCACGAGGTGACCGCCGTTGATGCCGAGAACAAGCAGGTGAGCGGCACCGATCTGAACAGCGGCGAACCGTTCAGCGTTGACTATGACATCCTTCTCGTCGCAACAGGGGCCGGTTCAATTTTCCCGCCATTTGAAGGGCGCGACCTTGAAGGGATCCACCTGCTGAAAACCATCCCGGACGCAGAAGCGATCGTTGAGGATCTTAAGGAAAACGTTCTGAACGTCACCGTCATCGGCGGCGGCTACATCGGCCTTGAGGTAGCAGAGAACCTCGTGAAAGACGGCCGTAAAGTGCGGATCATCGATCTCGCAGACCGCATCGGCAACGTCTACGATAAGGAGATCAGTGAAAAGATTCAGGAAGAAGCCGAACGAAACGGCATCGACCTCGTCCTTGGGGAATCCGTCACCTCTTTTGAAGGGGAAAACGGCCGGGTATCCAAGGTTGTCACCGATCAGGGCAGTTACAACGCGGACATGGTCGTTGTCGCCATAGGGGTCAAACCGAATACCGGCTTCCTTGAAGGAACCGGGGTGCACCTGCATCCATCCGGGGCCGTTCTCGTCAATCCGTATATGGAGACGAATATTCCGGGCATTTATGCCGCAGGAGACTGCGCGACCCAGTTCCACCGCGTGAAACAGAAGGATGACTTCGTCCCCCTCGGCACGCATGCGAATAAACAGGGGCGCATTGCCGGGATCAATATGTCCGGCGAGACGAAAGCCTTTAAAGGCATCACAGGTTCATCGGTCATGCAGTTCTTTGACCTCACCGTCGGCAAGACCGGTATCAGTGAAAATGAAGCGAAAGAGCTTGGTATGGACTATGAGGTGATCGGCTATGACGCAGCGGCAATTGCTCACTACATGCCAGGAAACAGCCCGCTCTTTATCCGGATGATGAAGGATAAAACGAATGATAAGCTCATCGGCATGCAGGCCATCGGGAAAAAAGGCGTGGACAAGCGGATCGACGTCGCCGCCACGGCCATTTACCACGGCATGACCACTGAAGATATGGAGAATCTCGATATCAGCTACGCACCGCCGTTTAATACGGCATGGGACCCGGTCCAGCAAGGGGCACGCCGCCTGTAATTTCAAAACGACTGAAACCCTCTTACATTTGAGGGTTTCATTTTTTGCCTGGAGCCGTTGATCATTCTTTCTGGCATCTGTTGGTGCAGGCGAACGCTCGCAACCTCCGTACAAATCATCAAGAACCTGCATAAACGAAAAACATCCAAATCCACTGATTGTGGATTTGGACGTTTTTTCGTTGCGCTTTTTTAACAGATTCGAAGAAGTCTGCACATCCGTCTGATCATGATTCAGAGCGGTTCTGTTGTTCTTCTTCTTCCGGCTCTCTCTGGTCTTCAAAGGATATTTCCTCAGTCTCAAGGTTTTCAGTGAACTCTTCATCATCACCTTCTGTAATCGGCTCTTCTTCAACAGGTTCCGGTTCCTCATGAACAACTGGCACCGATTCCTCAATCGGATTCTGCCCCTCTTCCACTTTAAAGCGATTCACGACTTCTTCGAGATCGGTCATGGTAGACTCGAGAATATCCGACAATTTCCCCAGCTCTTCGGCGGCTGCGAATTGTTCCTGCGTCGTCGCACTGACTTCTTCTGTTGAGGCCGAAGTGGTTTCGGTGATTTCCGCCATATCGCCGATAGCCCTTTCAACCTGTTCGCGCTTTTCAGACATGGTCTCAATTGAACGTTCCATGCTTTCAACAGCTGCAAATATATCCTCTGTATCCGTCATAATATCACCGAAGGACGCCTTCGTTTCTTCGACAGATTTGGCCTGTTCCCCGAATAATGCCACTGATTCTGTGACAAGCTTGACGGAGTCCTTCGTCTGACCGAGGATCGCACTGACGATGCCGTCAATTTTACCTGTCGACTGCTTTGACTGTTCCGCGAGCTTACGGACCTCGTCAGCAACGACAGCGAAACCTTTACCCGCTTCTCCGGCACGGGCCGCTTCAATGGACGCATTCAGTGCGAGGAGGTTTGTCTGATCACTGATGCCGTCGATGATCTCCACGACACTGCGGATCCCCTCCACATCCTGACTCAGCTTTTCAATGGATGTTTTGATCTGACCGATATTTTGCCCGACGTCTTCGTTCTTCGCTGTCAGTTCATTCATATAGCCGAGGGAATTCGTTGACGATGTCTTCGTGTTGTTCGCCACCTTCGTCACCTGTCCGACGGCCTCACCCATCCGGGTCATCTCTGAAGAGAGTTCCTCCATCTCCTGCGATGTCCGATCCGCATAATTCACCTGTTCCATGGCGCCGTTCGCCACTTCCTGAATCGATGACGCAATCTGGTCAGCGGTGTGGGACGACTGATCTGCAATCCGCTTCATCTGTTCCGTATTTTCCTTAGCGACCGTCGTCACCGATTTATTCTCTGCGATGATATGCGAGAAGTTCTGAAGCATCCGGTTAAAGCTCGTACCGAGCTGCCCCATTTCATTCTTGCCTGTCTCATTTGTTCTCACCGTCAGGTCGCCGTCTTCAGCCTGCTTCATGAGCCTGATCATGTTTGAGATCGGACGCGTCACCGATGAGGTCACAAAGAATGCGATCGTAACGGCTGCAATAATGAAACCGACAACAAGGGCGATCACGAATGTCGTTAGGGCGTTCATTTCGGCCATGACGACATCCCGCGGCGTGGAGACGACGGCATACCAGTCATTCTCAAGCTCGATATGCGACATGATCACATCGTCCTGAGCAACTTCTTCGCCGGATATGGTTTCGATTTCATGGTTATTACTTCGAAGAATCTGTCCATCCTGATTGGCGATGAACAGGAGCCGCTCCGGAATCTCTTCCATATTCCGCTCCCGGCCAAGGACATCATCAAACATCCGCTCTGACAGCTCCAGGCCGAGAATGCCCTGATTCACAGAACGGTAAAGGACCATTCGAAGGCTTCCGTCTTCCTCAAATGCCGTATCCCAGACAAACGTGTTTGATTCGAGAAGATCACGTACCTCATCCGTAAACGGGGCATCGCCCATGTCTTGACCTCTTACCCTGCCAAGCACTTCCCCGTCCTGCTCGCGGTAGAAGAACATTTCATCGAGGTAGTCCGTACTGTTTCGGATCGATGAAAAATAGTCCGTCACTTCCCGGCGTGCCGTAAACACGTCCATCTGATCCATATTCGAGAAATTTGCAACCATCTGTTCATACACATCTCCATCAGTAAACGGGCGCATCGACAGATCATAGACCTGATCGATCTGCTGATTGATGTTCTCACCGATTTGGCCCGCAATTTCTTCGGACATGTCCTCAACCTGATTCTCAAGGGCGTTTTCAGACTCGGAGAAAACGATAAATGCGACTGTCACAGCCGGGATGACACCGAGCGCAATAAACCAGACGAGCAGTTTAAACTTGAGCGTCACATTCGAGTGGCCTTTTTTACCTGACTTCGATTGAGCAGAGGAACCCGATCCCTGCTTGTTCATGAATGACTTTCCCATGATACTTCCACCACTTTCTGCATGTATGTCATGACTGCCTTTTTAACTGAGAACGCTTTCCCTTGTTCGTGCAGGTCTGTCGCGTCTTTGAACGTATCGTAACAGACGATCTCCCCCTTGTCTATGTGCAATTGTTACATAATCTACTGAAAAATCCCCATAACACTGGCGCATTACAGGGAAACATAACCATCAAAATAGAGGTTTTGAGGAGTAACCAACGTTCTCAAAGCGGTGATTACGCGGTTTATTGGGTACTTCGTGGCAGTGACGACATCGCGGTTCATACGATTCAGATGCACCGACGAGAATAATCGGATCATCAAAGGATGCCGGCCGCCCATCAATCAGGCGTTGTGTGCGGCTCGCCGGTGATCCGCATGAGAGGCAAATCGCCTGCAGTTTTGTCACCGACTCGGCCATGGACATCAGCTGCGGCACGACGCCGAACGGTTCGCCGCGAAAATCCTGGTCGAGTCCTGCGACGATCACGCGGATCCCGTCATCAGCCAGCTTCTCAGCCAAGGCTACGATATGTTCATCAAAAAACTGCACTTCGTCAAATGCGACCACCTGTGTACTGCTGTGAATGAGTTCAATGACGTCTTCAGAAGCACCGACTGGGACAGCTGTCACTTTATTGCCGCTGTGTGAGACGACTTCCTCGTCGGAGTAACGGTTATCGATCGCCGGTTTAAAGACCTGGACTTTCTGGCGTCCGTAGTGAGCGCGGCGCACCCGGCGGATCAGCTCCTCTGATTTACCGGAAAACATGCTGCCGCATATGACTTCAAGCCAGCCTTCTTTTCTTGTTAAATGCATACAACCAGTCCCTGTATTATGTATTCGGATTGCAAGTGTGCTGTTGGCACATTCTCCACGTTTCATTATAGAGAGGTTTTCTCGAACATTCCACCGAACACCGAAAAGTTTTTTGCACTTGAATCGTTAGTCCCTTTTTCCCGGCTTTTTCCCTGACGAATGCATTCAGGCAAAACAAAAAAGCAGGCGTGAGCCGGTGAAAACACCAACTTCGCCTGCCTTGTTTGTCTGTGGATTACATACCGTATTTCTTCTTGAAGCGGTCCACTCGGCCACCAGCGTCGGCAAACTTCTGCTTGCCTGTGTAGAATGGATGAGAGTCAGAGCTGACTTCCACTGTAAGCAGTGGATAAGTGTTGCCATCTTCCCATTCAATCGTTTCGCTCGATGAACGTGTAGAGCCTGTCAAGAACATGAAACCGGAACTGACATCTTTGAATACCACCTGATGGTATTTTGGGTGAATGCCTTCTTTCATGTTTCTCATCTCCTTTTGCCCTGAATCTTTCGAAACAGAGTTATCTGGACGGGCACGATCCCGTCACTCACATACTTCGAAATTATAACAACTGGACGCAGTGAATGCAACCTTTTTTTCTGTGGTTCATCACCGAACGGGCTCAGCTCCTGGTCTGTTTCGGTTTCGCCTTGCCCGCTTTTTCTTTTTCAAACTCATCGAAGAAATCCTGATTCGTCTTCGTTTGCTTCACTTTCTTCAGGAAGCGCTCAAGGAATTCCGGCTGATCGTTCATCGTCCGGCGCATCGACCAAAGATTCTCAATCTGTTCTTTATTCATCAGGAGCTCTTCGCGGCGGGTTGAGGAGCGGCGGATATCAATCGCCGGGAATACGCGGCGTTCTGCGAGCTTGCGGTCGAGGTGCAGCTCCATGTTCCCTGTTCCTTTGAACTCCTCATAGATCACGTCGTCCATCCTTGAACCGGTATCAACGAGAGCCGTGGCAAGGATCGTCAGGCTTCCGCCTTCTTCAATGTTCCTCGCCGCCCCGAAGAAACGCTTCGGACGGTGAAAACTCGCAGGGTCAATCCCCCCGGAGAGCGTCCGCCCGCTCGGCGGCACAACGAGGTTATAGGCCCTCGCAAGGCGGGTGATGCTGTCCATGAGGATGACGACATCCTTCTTCGCCTCCACAAGGCGCATGGCCCGGTCAAGGACAAGTTCGGCGACCTTAATATGGTTTTCCGGCACTTCATCAAAGGTGGAGCTGATGACTTCCCCTTTGACAGAGCGTTCCATATCCGTCACTTCTTCAGGTCGTTCATCGATCAGAAGCACCATCAGCTCGAGGTCAGGGTGATTTTTGGCAATGCTGTCTGCGACCTCCTGCAAGAGCAGGGTTTTCCCTGCTTTTGGCGGGGCCACAATCAGTCCGCGCTGCCCCAGTCCGATTGGCGACACCATATCCACAACCCTCGATGCAACCTTGTTCGGTTCGGTCTCAAGAGTGATCCGCTTCTCCGGGTAAAGGGGCGTTAACTGCGGGAAGTGCGGACGTTCACTGGCACGCTCCGGATCTTCCCCGTTTACAGCGGCGACCTGCAAAAGTCCGTAATAACGCTCGTTTTCCTTTGGTTTACGGACTTTCCCGGAGACTTTGTCCCCATTGCGGATACGAAAACGTCTGATCTGGGACGCGGAAATATACACATCCTGCGGACTTGGCTTATACGTATTTGAACGAAGGAAACCAAACCCTTCATTCGGGATGATATCGAGCACCCCTTCCATAAACATGAGATCTTCATTCTCAGCCTGTTTTTGCATAATGGCAAAAATGAGTTCTTTTTTGGAGAGTTGGCTGTAGCTCGACAGCCCCTTGTCTTTTGCAAGCTGATAGAGGTCTTTCAGGGTCAGCTTCTCCATTTCATTGATCGTTAAGCCCATTTCATGATCACAACCTTTTTTGGAATGTCTGTATCGATGTCGTTTTGGGAATCAGGGTCGGAATAAACAGAGAGTTCTGCTGTGAAAAGTGATCCTGCGGAGGAGAGTGAAGCGGGTGATGTTTCCTGCACGTTCAAAGAACCGGGGTACCGGCACCTTTGACAGGCGCACAGGAAAAATCCGGCAAAACCCATGTGAGGATTTTGCCGCTCTTAACTATTCAAGCATACATTGGAAGGAAATACAAGGATTGATCCGTTTTCTTAAATGACAAGGCCCTGAATTCAACAAGAGAGAATTCCCCTCAGCAAAGCGGACGGTTCCGTCGATGACCGTCTCCCTGAGTCATCCGGCCTGTTGATCAATGCTGTTCCTGTTCTGCCTTGTCGCTCGTTGCTGAACCTTCTCGCCAGATGTTCGCACCGACCTTGCGCAGCTTCTCTTCGAGAAACGCATATCCGCGGTCAATATGCTCCACACCACTGATCTCGGTAACGCCTTCTGCCATGAGCCCCGCCACAACAAGGGCAGCTCCTGCTCTGAGATCCGTTGCCTTGACACTTGCCCCCTGCAGCCTGGCGTTCCCGCTGATGAGCGCGGACTGACCTTCGACTTTGATCGCCGCCCCCATCCGTCTCAGTTCATCCGTATGTTTAAACCGCGAGCCGTAAATGGTGTCTGTCACAATACTCGGGCCATTCGCTTCCGTCAAAAGGCTCGTGAACGGCTGCTGAAGATCCGTCGCAAACCCCGGGTAGACTAGGGTTTTTACATCCACCGGCATCTTCTCTGTTCTTCCGTTCGAAATCACGACGCTGTCATCCCTCGTCTCGATATCAATATTCATTTCCCTCAGTTTGGAGATCAGCGACTCCAGGTGCAGAGGGATCACGTTATCGATTTCAACACGTTTGCCTACGGCAGCCGCCATGATCATATACGATCCCGCTTCAATCCGGTCAGGAATGATTGTGTGCCGACAGCCCTGGAGCGAATCCACCCCTTCGATCCGGATCACATTCGTACCGGCGCCTTTAATCACGGCGCCCATATTTGTGAGGAGCGTTGCCACGTCGATGATCTCCGGCTCTTTTGCTGCGTTTTCGATCGTGGTTGTTCCTTTTGCTTTCGCAGCTGCGAGCATGATGTTGATCGTCGCGCCGACACTCACCACGTCGAGATAAATGTTCGCGCCAACCAGTTCATCTGCCTGCAGATAAATCGCGCCCTGCTCGTTCGTCACCTTGGCGCCGAGGGCTTCGAATCCTTTAATGTGCTGATCGATCGGCCGGGGACCGAGGTTACAGCCGCCAGGCAGACCGATTACAGCCTTTTTGAATTTCCCGAGCATCGCACCCATAAAATAGTACGACGCCCTGAGCTTCTTCACGCGTCCGTTCGGAAGAGGCATGGGAAACATCCCATCCGGATCAACCGTCAGGGTATCCCCTTCAAGCTTTGTTGTTCCACCGATTTCTTCGAGGAGCTCTGATAAGATGCCCACATCGGAGATATGCGGAAGGTGATCGATGGTCACCGGTGAGTCCGCGAGAATCGTAGCCGGAATCAGTGCCACTGCGCTGTTCTTGGCTCCGCTGACTTCAATGGTTCCTTCGAGCTTGTGACCGCCTTCGATAAAGAGTTTTTCCATCAGTCATCCATCCTGTTCTGTTCGTCGTTGTCTCATCCGGTGCTTACCGCTTCCCGGGCCCGAGGCCCAAGGCAAGACCGGTCTTGCTGCATCCTATAGAGATCCGCCGTTTTGATATCCGATCCGTTTACTTGTTCGCTTTGTTCCAATCCGCGAGAAACTTTTCAATTCCGATATCCGTGAGCGGATGCTTCACGAGCTGACCGAACATGGAGAACGGCACGGTGGCGATATGCGCACCGCGGAGCGCCGCTTCCGTGACATGCTGCGGATGACGGATCGACGCTGCGATGATCTGAGTGTCGAGCATTTGCACAGACAAAATGTCCGAGATCGTTGAAATCAGCTCGAGGCCATCGTGACCGATGTCATCGAGTCTGCCGAGAAACGGGGACACATAGGTCGCGCCGGCTCGCGCAGCAAGCAGCGCCTGATTCGCAGAGAAGACAAGAGTCACGTTTGTTTCGATATTGTCATCACTGAGCGCCTTCACTGCCTTCAGGCCTTCAAGCGTCATCGGAATCTTGACGGTAATATTCGGTGCGATGGCCGCCAGTTCACGGCCTTCTTTAATCATGCCTTCGGCGTCAAGTGCAATCACTTCGGCACTGACCGAGCCGTCGACGACCGCGGTGATCTCTTTAAGTCGGTCGTGAAAATCCACGCCTTCTTTCGCCACCAGTGACGGATTCGTTGTCACACCGGAGAGGACCCCCAGTGCATATGCTTCTTTAATCTCTTCAAGATTGGCCGTATCAACAAAAAATTTCATGTCATTATTCCTCCTGTCGTAGTCGGTTTTCACGCATCCCCCCGTTCAGGAAAGCGCTGTTATCCGTGAATAAAAAAAGAAACGACAGCAGGAGGGGCATACGTATGCACGCCCTTTTCCCGCAGTCGTTCCGGTCTTATGCCTGATTGGACGAACCAAATTCCTGCATTTTATCTTTTACCACTCTGACGATGGCTTCCTTACCAGGTCCGATGACTTTACGCGGGTCATATACCTTCTCATCGTTCGCGAGCTTTTCGCGGACTGCTTTTGTCCATTCGATTTGACACTCAGTGTTGACATTGATCTTGGCGTGGCCAAATTCAATGGCTTTCTTCACCTGGTGAGTCGGGATCCCGGATCCGCCGTGAAGAACGAGTGGTGTTTTTGTTGCGTTTGCGATTTCTTCCATTTCCTTGAAGCCAAGCTTCGGCTCACCCTGGTATGGTCCGTGAACGGATCCGAGGGCTGCAGCCAGTGCATCCGCTTTACCTTCTTTCGTGATACGGACACATTCTTCAAGGTCGGCATAGTTTACGCCGCCGATAACGCCGTCTTCTTCACCGCCGACAGTACCGACTTCCGCCTCAACGGAAGCACCGCGGGCATGTGCATATTCAACAACCGCTTTTGTCATTTCGATATTCTCTTCAATCGGATGGTGGGAACCGTCGATCATGACTGATGTAAAGCCTGCATCCACTGCTTTTTTACAGTTTTCGATGGACTGACCGTGGTCAAGGTGAATCGCGACAGGTACCGTTGTACCCTGGGATTCCATCAGCTCTTTCACCATTGCCGTGATGAGCTTGAATCCGCCCATATACTTGGCCGCACCCTCGGATACACCGAGAATGACCGGGGACTGCTCTTCTTCAGCTGCCTGAAGAATGGCCTGCGTCCACTCAAGGTTATTGATGTTGAATTGCCCTACTGCATACTGGTTTTGGAATGCTTTGTTCAGCATATCCGTCATTGAAACTAAAGGCATGTGCAAAATCCTCCTTATGATTCTTCATACTGTAAGCGGATCTCGGTAAACAGAATCTGTACATAGCATACATACAAATGAATGCCACGCCATTTCAGTTTCCTGTTCTCTCTGTCATAGATCATGGCTTGCCAGATATTTGTATGTATCGGACGTATATGCGCATCTCTGTCGTGCAAAACCCGCTTCTTCGCCATTATAGCATATTGTGAAGGGGATTTAACGGATAATTATGAGGATTTCGTGTCCTTTTCCGAATATTTCACATCCCTGAAACCCTTGCGCCCGTTGTAATCGCTTACTTTTACGGGCATTTTTAAACCGTCTCAGCTTATCAGTTCCCTCACCCGCTCACGAACGTAATCAATGTCAAATGGTTTGGCGATATAGGCGAGTGCTCCGAGAGCCTTTGCCTCTTTCATCCGGTCTGCTTCCCCGTATGCGGTCATAATGATCACATCGACACCATTGTCCTCTTCCCGGAGGTAACGGAGAATGTCGAGTCCGTCCATGCCGGGTATTTTCATATCCAAAAGGATCAGATCCGGCTTTTCTGAATACGTAAGCTGAATGGCATCCTTCCCGTTTGATGCATTACACGTATCAAACCCGTCCTCCTGAAATACTTCTGTCAACAGTGTGCGAATGCCAAACTGGTCATCCACAATCAGTATTTTTTTCGCCATTGGCTGCAATCCTCGCTTCCGATCCTGTTTTTTACAATTGTAAACCATTGTGCCATGAATTACAATGAAACAGAAAGAAAAGGAGGCGGATTTTTCCATGAAAATGTTTTTCACTCAGTTACAGGGGCTTGCCAAAGACATCGAAGACCAGGAAGACATCATTGAAGACGCGGCCAGACTCCTTGCCATGAGTATCGTGAGCGACGGTTCGGTCTACTGGTACAGCGAAGGGGAGATGGACGGTATCGTCACCCAGGCCATGACCGGTGACGACGGGATCCCTGACAGTAAACGCTGGAGTGAGGCACACTCCCTGTCCGAGCAGGATACCGTCGTCATCTGCAGCAAGTGGAGGGACAGCGTCTCTGCAAGTGATGTGGCAAAGCGCGCCGAAGAAGCCGGAGCCACCGTCATTGGGATCACTTCGGCCATGTCCGTGAGTAAGGACAAGCATGATTGGACCACGGGGGCCGAGCTCCTCCTTGTCAACGGAGTAAGTAAGGGGCTCATCCCTTCCGAAGACGGCGAAACCCGGATCGGTACCCCTCACCTCCTCGCCGGTCTCCATGTCTACTATACGCTCTTCTTCGTCCTCCGGGACATCCTTGACGATCAGATGGCTTGATCAAAAATCTCTTAAATCCGGAAATCCGTATACAACAAAGGAACGCTCATCATACAGCTGAGCGTTCCTTTTTTTGACGTTCTGTGAAAAGAATCTGCCGGTCTCAAACCGACACGCAGGCCGTTAACGTTACTCGTCGGCACCGATTCCTTTTTGTGCCGCTGCGGTTCCGATGAAATCCCTGAACAGCGGCTGAGGACGTGTCGGTCTTGAGACGAACTCCGGATGGAACTGTGAGGCGATGAAGTACGGATGGTCATTGAGCTCAATGATCTCCGCCAATCGCCCGTCCGGGCTCAGGCCGGAGAAGATGAAGCCTTTCGCTTCCATTTGCTCTCTGTACTCGTTATTGAATTCATAGCGGTGACGGTGACGTTCGTAAATCACCTGTTCGGAGTAGGAGGCATAGGCTTGTGTCCCCTCTTTCAGCTTACACGGATAGAGGCCGAGACGAAGCGTCCCTCCGAAGTCTTCCACATCTTTTTGTTCCGGCAACAGATCAATGACCGGATACGGCGTGGACGGATCGAGCTCTGCCGAGTGTGCCCCTTTCAGACCCAGGACATGTCGGGCAAATTCAACGGAGGCGAGCTGCATTCCGAGGCAGATCCCGAGAAACGGCACACGCTCTTCCCGGGCATACCGGATCGCTTCAATTTTCCCTTCCACACCACGATCACCAAATCCGCCCGGAACGAGAATGCCGTCTGCATCCTTCAAGCGCTCTTTGACATTGTCTGCGGTCAGTTCTTCCGAATCCACCCAGTCGACTTCGATATCCGCATCCACCTGATAACCGGAGTGCTTCAATGCTTCCACGACGGACAGATACGCATCCGGAAGGGCGACGTATTTTCCGACGAGGGCAATCCGGATGCTGTGCTTCAAATTCTTCACCAGCTTCACGAGCTCTTTCCACTCAACCATGTTTGCTTCGCCGCAGTTCAGTCCAAGATGGTCACAGACAAACTGATCAAGCTTCTGCGCCTGCAGATCGAGAGGGACTTCATAGAGAGTCTCTGCGTCCCGGGCTTCAATGACGGCATTTTTGTTGATGTCACAGAAGAGGGCAATCTTGTCCTTCATGTCTTCAGGAACCGGCCGCTCCGTTCGGACAACGATGACGTTTGGCTGAATGCCGAGACTTCTCAGTTCCTTGACGCTGTGCTGGGTCGGCTTGGATTTCATTTCACCGGCTGCTGCAAGATAAGGGATGAGCGTACAGTGGATGTACATGACGTTCTCCGCCCCGGCAGCCCCTTTGATCTGACGGATCGCTTCAAGGAACGGCAGGCTTTCGATATCCCCGACGGTTCCGCCGATTTCCGTAATGACGACATCCGGATTACCTTCCTTCGCCGCCTGGAAGACCCGGTCTTTGATTTCGTTTGTGATATGCGGAATGACCTGAACCGTTCCGCCAAGATAGTCCCCGCGGCGCTCTTTTTTGATAACCGATGAGTAGACCTTCCCTGTCGTAATGTTCGAGTATTTGCTGAGGTTGATGTCGATGAACCGCTCATAGTGTCCAAGGTCGAGGTCTGTTTCCGCACCGTCATCCGTGACGAAGACTTCCCCGTGCTGATAAGGGCTCATCGTACCCGGATCCACGTTGATATACGGATCAAACTTCTGGATCGTCACCTTCAGTCCGCGGTTTTTCAAAAGACGCCCAAGTGAAGCTGCCGTGATTCCTTTCCCCAGTGAAGATACCACGCCGCCTGTTACAAAAATAAACTTTGTCATGCCAATCCCTCTTTCATCCATGTTTTTTAATGATGTATGCGCCCTCTTGAACTGCGCTGCCTTCCAGTTTCCGATTTGCTCCGGTATGCCCCGGTACAACGGACAGGGCTTTGCTTCATCAAGCAAAATAAAGAAAACTTGACTTGTCGCCAAGCTTTAATGGCGAAAACCTTAGTTGCACTTATACTATAATCCGTTAACGAAGTTAAACATTCCTATAGTACAAAAAAAGTGCCCCTTCAATCAAATGATTGAGGGGGCACGGTTATGAACGCGTCTGCTGCTCCGTTTTTGAGGAGCCCAAACATGATTCTAGCTTTCCTGTGATTGATTGTCAAGGACGGTTTTTCTTATACTTCTTCGTCATCATCCTCGAACTCAGAGTCTGAATTATCGAACTCATCAGCCGGGAAGCTGTCATTGTCGGTATCATCGAGTTCATCAAACTCATCACCTGCGTCTTCTTCATTGGCAAGGTCGTCAAGCTCGTCTTCAAGATCTTCGAATTCATCGAATTCTTCCGCATCGTCGCCGTAGAGCTCCTCTTCTTCCTCTTCCCGTTCACGGGCACGGCGCTTACGCTCACGAGTCGCTTCTGCGGAGAGTTCTTCTTCGGTCTGATCGAACGGATACCAGCCTCTCAGTCCCCAACGGGCATTCCCGAGGTTCACAAACCGGCCGTCCATGGACATGTCCGTGTACAGATTGGCAATCCGCTTCATCAGATCTTCTTCCGTGTAGCCTTTGATGTCTCCTACACGCTTTAAGAGCTCATGATACTCAAATGGTTCCTTTGTGTCTTCAAGAATCGTCGCGGCAATCTCGACCATTGCCACTTCCTGAAGCTGTTCTTCATTCATCTCTTTGTAATGCATGGTTGCACGTCCTTTCGCCATCATCAAAATGTAAATATGCCTATATCGGGTGAGTCATCACAAATGCCGTTCAGTGCTGTGGTTTCATACCCTCCATTATAAACATAAATCGACCGATGATGCCACAAAAATTCCCCTAAATATTTCGGCGGTACTGTCCGCCCACTTCATACAGGGCTCCTGTGATTTGTCCGAGGCTGGCGACGCGCACCGTTTTCATCAGCTCTTCAAAGATATTCCCGCCGCCCGTCGCTGTCTCTTTGAGCGTTCGGAGAGCCGCTTCGGCTTCGGTTTGCTGCGCATCTTTAAACGTATTTAACCGCTCGATCTGACTTTCCTTTTCCTCTTTGGAAGCCCTGGCAAGCTCCATACTGAAGGCTTCGTCCGCAGGCGGATTCGGATTGAGGTACGTGTTGACCCCGATGATCGGCAACTCCCCGTTATGTTTCTTCGTCTCATAGAGAATCGACTCTTCCTGGATCTTGCCGCGCTGATACTGGGTTTCCATGGCGCCAAGCACTCCGCCGCGGTCACTGATCCTCTCAAGCTCCATCAGCACCGCTTCTTCCACGAGTTCCGTCAGCTCCTCGACGATAAATGAACCCTGCTGGGGATTCTCATTTTTGGCGAGACCAAGTTCTTTCGTAATGATCATCTGAATCGCCATTGCCCGCCGGACGCTTTCTTCCGTCGGCGTCGTCACCGCTTCATCATAGGCGTTCGTATGGAGTGAGTTGCAGTTGTCATAAATCGCCAACAGTGCCTGCAGCGTCGTGCGGATATCATTAAAGTCCACCTCCATCGCATGCAGGGAGCGTCCCGACGTCTGGATATGGTACTTCAGCTTCTGACTGCGCTCATTCGCACCGTATTTATCCCGCATCGCAATCGCCCAGATGCGTCTTGCCACCCGGCCGATGACGGTATATTCCGGGTCGAGACCGTTACTGAAGAAAAAGGACAGATTCGGCGCAAAGGCGTTCACGTCCATCCCCCGGCTCAGGTAATACTCCACGTACGTAAACCCGTTGGCGAGCGTGAAGGCGAGCTGACTGATCGGATTCGCCCCCGCTTCAGCGATGTGATAGCCACTGATGGAGACGGAATAGTAGTTGCGGACACTGTTATCGATGAAATACTGTTGGATATCCCCCATCATGCGAAGGGCAAATTCCGTCGAGAAGATACACGTATTCTGGCCCTGATCCTCTTTGAGAATATCCGCCTGCACCGTCCCTCTGACGACGGAAATCGTCTCGGTCCGGATCTTTGCCGTCTCGTCTTCATCCGGCTTTCGGCCGTATTCCTGTTCAAAAGCAGCGATCTGCTGGTCGATGGCTGTATTCATGTACATCGCAAGAATCATCGGTGCCGGACCATTGATCGTCATCGAAACGGACGTATTCGGTGCCGTGAGGTCAAAACCGTCATACAGCTCCTTCATATCATCAAGGGTGCAGATGCTGACCCCGCTTTCCCCGACCTTCCCGTAAATATCCGGCCGGTGATCCGGATCTTCCCCGTACAGGGTGACAGAGTCAAAGGCCGTGCTGAGCCGCTTTGCGTCATCATCCTTCGACAAATAGTGGAAGCGGCGGTTCGTCCGCGCCGGGCTTCCTTCCCCGGCAAACTGCCGCTTCGGATCCTCACCCTGCCGCTTAAACGGAAAGACGCCTGCGGTATACGGAAACTCTCCCGGGACATTTTCCCGTCGGATCCAGCGAATCAGGTCGCCGTAGCTTTCGTAGGTCGGAAGGGCAACTTTGCGGATTTTCAGGCCTGACAGGGTCGTCGTCTTCAGATCCGTCACGAGCTCCCGGTTCCTTACGATAAATCGGAACTCATCCTGATCGTAGACGTCCTGTTTTCGCCTGAAGTCTTCAAGCTGATTGACGGTCTCTTTTTTAAGCCCGTTCATTACCTCTTCCTTCAGTTCAAGGAGCCCGTGCCTGCCTTCATCCCGTCCAGTCTCTTCCAGGAGCTTCAGAGTTCCTTCAAGCTGAAACCAGCGCGTCGCCTGTTTTGCTTCCTCTTCTGTTTCCCGGTGATACTGTTTGACGCACTTTGCAATCTCTCTCAAATACTGCACCTGATCTGTGGGGATCACGGCATTTCTTGCCTGAATCTCGTCATCCGCACCAAAATCAGTCCGCCAGTCTTCGTTCCCTGTGACGTTTGCCGTAACGGCCATCAGCTCGTGAAACAGCCGGTTTGTACCCGGATCATGGAACTGAGACGCCATCGTACCGAATGCCGGCATGGTGTCCGGCTCTTCCATGAAGCGTTCATGGCTTCTCTGGTACTGTTTCTTCACATCCCGAAGGGCGTCTTCGGAGCCTTTTCGGTCAAACTTATTTATCGCAATGAGGTCCGCAAAATCAATCATATCGATTTTCTCAAGCTGCGACGGGGCGCCGAATTCACTGGTCATCACGTACATGCTCACATCCGCCACCTCGGTCACCGCAGCATCGCCCTGACCGATCCCGCTCGTCTCCACAATGATCAGATCAAACCCTGCCGCTTTGAGCACCGGGATGGCTTCCTTCGTAGCCTTCGACAGTTCCTGACGGCTGTCACGGGTTGCCATCGAACGCATGAAGACATGGGGATGATGAATGGCGTTCATACGGATCCGGTCGCCTAGGAGGGCACCCCCGGTCTTTTTCTTCGTCGGATCGACGGAGAGAATCGCGATCGTCTTCTCCGGAAAGACCGTCGTATACCGGCGCACCAGCTCATCGGTCAAGGAGCTCTTCCCGGCGCCTCCGGTCCCCGTAATGCCGACTACCGGCGGATTCTTCTCCGCCCCGCCCTGAATCGCTTCTTCAAAACGTTTGCGGTCACCGTCTTCGACCTGATCGTCAAAAAAAGCCAGCTGTTCGGCGATCGTAATGTAACGGGCAAGCACCGTGTCCCGGTTCTCCTCCGTCGTCCATTCGGGCAAACCGCTCCGTTTCACCGGATCATAGTCACAGGTCACCATCATCTCGTCAATCATGCCCTGAAGACCGATACGCCGACCGTCCTCCGGGGAAAAGATTTTCCTGATCCCGTATTCATGAAGCTCCTTCATCTCAGACGGGATAATCACCCCGCCACCGCCGCCGAAGATTGGCACGTGGCCGGCTCCACGAGCCTGCAATTCATCATAGAGAAACTTGAAATACTCCATATGGCCGCCCTGGTAGGACGAGATCGCCACCCCTTGCGCATCTTCCTGCAAAACCGCCTGGACCACTTCGGCCACGGACCGGTTATGACCGAGGTGAATCACCTCGGCCCCGGACGCCTGCAGCATGCGGCGCATGATGTTAATCGAGGCATCGTGTCCGTCAAACAGGCTCGATGCCGTCACAAATCGAACCGGATGTGTTGTCTTCTTCATTGAATGTGTCCCCCTTCAGTCGTGCTCTTCTTCTCTCCACTTTGCATACACACGGTCAGCCAGCGTGTACGGATCTTCATCCGCGGCACCGTTGACCGCTTCTTCCATATACGTAGCGAGTTCCTCTTTCAGTCGGGTGATGAGCCGCCGCTCCACCTCAAAGTGAAGCTGGTCCTTCCTTCGCCTCGTTCCGTCTCCCTGCTTCAGCCAGTCACCGTGTCCGGTAATCGCATCGCCAAGCGCCGAAATCCCCTCGCCTGTTGTCGCCACCGTCTGAATAATCGGCGGCATCCAATCTTCGTCCGTCTTTGTAAGGTGAAGGAGATCTTCGAGTTCCTGCTTCAGCTGTTCGACCCCCGGGAGATCGGCCTTGTTCATCACGAACACATCTGCAATCTCCATGATGCCGGCCTTAAAGGCCTGAATCAGATCCCCGCCGGACGGATACAGGGTGAGGATGATCGTGTCTGCGACCTTCATGATATCAAGCTCTGACTGCCCTACCCCGACAGTCTCCACAATGATATGATCATAGCCCGCAGTCTCAAGGAGACGAACAGCATCCTGACACGCCTCCGCAAGACCGCCAAGGCTGCCCCTCGTCCCCATTGAGCGGATGAAGACCCCGGGGTCCCCTTCGTGATCGTGCATACGGATCCGGTCCCCGAGGAGGGCCCCGCCCGAGAAGGGGCTCGTCGGGTCGACGGCAAGAATCGCCACCTTCCGCCCCTCTTTGCGCCACGCTTTCACGAGCCGGCTGACGAGGGTGCTTTTCCCTGCCCCAGGAGAGCCGGTCACGCCGGCTATGCTGCTTTTTTTCTGATCCTGAAACACCAAACCCATCAGTTCCCGGTAGTCGTGCGAAGAGAGCGATTGATCCTCAGCAAAGGAAATCGCTCTCGCCAGCGCACGCTGATTGCCGGATCGGATGGCTTCGAACAGCTCAGGAATCGTCATGTCGTTCAGCCGTTTCACCATACTGCCTCCAGTCCGGGTGCGTATTATTCGTTCATCAGCATTTTCGAGATGACAAGGCGCTGAATCTCGTTTGTTCCTTCATAAATCTGTGTGATCTTCGCGTCACGCATGTACCGCTCCACCGGATAATCCTTCGTGTAGCCATATCCGCCAAAGACCTGAACCGCTTCCGTCGTCACTTCCATCGCCGAATCCCCGGCGAAGAGCTTCGACATGGCCGATGCTTTCCCGTACGATTTGCCTTCACTTTCAAGCCATGCCGCCTGATACGTCAGAAGGCGTGACGCCTCGACTTTCGTCGCCATATCCGCGAGTTTGAACCCGATCCCCTGCTGGGCACCGATCGGCTTGCCGAACTGCTTGCGTTCTTTCGCATACGCCACCGCCTCATCAAGGGCTCCCTGGGCGATCCCCACCGCCTGGGCGGCGATGCCGTTTCTGCCGCCGTCGAGGGTCATCATCGCAATCTTGAAACCTTCCCCTTCTTCACCGAGACGGTTCTCCTTCGGCACGCGGACCCCGTCAAAAATAATCTCCAGGGTTGGTGAGGAGCGGATGCCCATCTTGCGCTCCTTCTTCCCCATCGTGAAGCCTTCCATGCCTTTTTCGACAATAAAGGCCGTTACCCCTTTATGCTTTTTCTCCGGATCCGTCAGGGCAAAGACAACGTAGATATCCGCCTCGCCGCCGTTCGTGATGTAAATCTTCGAGCCATCGAGGATGTAGTCGTCGCCGTCCCGCTTTGCAGTCGTCTTCATGCCCGCGGCGTCACTGCCGGCCCCGGGCTCGGTGAGACCGTATGCGCCGAGGTAGGTCCCCTCTGCAAGGCCGCGAAGATACTTCTGCTTTTGATCCTCGTTGCCAAACGTGTAGATCGGCCAGCCGGCAAGGGAAATATGCGCACTCAGCGTCACTCCTGTCGACGCACAGACTCTCGAGAGTTCTTCAACGGCAATGACGTAGCTGACGTAATCAGCTCCGATGCCGCCGTACTCTTCCGGCCATGGAATGCCCGTCAGACCAAGCTCCGCCATCTGATCAAAGATCCCCCGGTCAAAACGTTCTTCTTCGTCCCGCTCTTCGGCCGTCGGGGCCACCTCGTTCGTGGCAAAGTCCCGTACCATCTTGCGGATCATTTCCTGTTCATCGGTCAGTAAAAAATTCATGGTAATAGCCTCCCCTGTCCATTGTTTCCGGTTTATCCGGCAATTATCGCCTTGCCGTCAGTCTTTTAACAGCTGTCCGGCGATGACGATGCGCTGAATTTCATTCGTCCCTTCATAAATCTGCGTCACTTTTGCATCCCTGAAGAAGCGCTCGACGGGATAATCTTTCGTATAGCCATAGCCGCCAAAGACCTGAATCGCCTCTGTCGTCACCTTCATCGCCGTGTCGGATGCGAACGTCTTCGCCATCGAAGCCTCGATCCCGGTTGTGAGACCCTGATCTTTTCGGTTCGCTGCACTGTAGGTCAACAGCTTCGCCGCTTCCACCGCCGTCGCCATATCCGCAAGCTTAAAGGCAAGGCCCTGCTGCATGGCGATCGGTTTGCCGAACTGTTTTCGCTCTTTGGCATAATCCGTCGCATGTTCAAGGGCTGCTTCGGCGATCCCGAGTGCCTGGGCGGCAATTCCGACGCGGCCGTAGTCCAGGTTACTGAGGGCGATCGTGTATCCTTGCCCCTCTTCGCCGAGGCGCCGGCTCTCATGGATGCGGCAGTCTTCAAAGGCAAGCCCTGTCGTACTCGAGCCGAGAAGTCCCATCTTCCGCTCTTTTGCAAGCACCGTAAAGCCCGGTGTATCTTTCTCCACAATGAAGGCTGTGATGCCCTTTTTCCCTGCATCCGGGTCGGTTTTGGCAAAGACGATGTACGTATCCGCGTAACCGCCGTTCGTGATCCATGCCTTACTGCCGTTTAAGATGTAGTGATCGCCGTCTTTTTTGGCCGTCGTCCTCAGACTCGCCGCGTCACTCCCGGCACCGGGTTCAGAGAGGGCAAAAGCCCCGAGCCACTCCCCTGACGCGAGTTTCGGCACGTAGCGGCTGATCTGATCTGCCGTGCCGTAATAGCGGATCGGATTGGTTCCGACAGAGGTGTGCACCGACAGGATGACGCCGAGGGTCGCACTGACTTTTGAGAGCTCATGGATCGCGATGATGTACGACGTAAAATCCATTCCTGCACCGCCGTGTTCTTCTTCAACGGGGATCCCGAGCAGGCCGAGTTCCCCCATTTCCCTGAGAAGCGCATCCGGGAACGTCTCGTTCATTTCCATCTCTTCCACAAAAGGAGCTACCCGCTCCGCGGCAAACTGTCTGACCATATTGCGCATCATGATTTGTTCTTCTGTAAAGTGAAGGTTCATCCCGGTCACCCGCTCTTTCAGCTGTATTTGTCAGTCATAGGTGTAAAAGCCGCGGCCTGATTTCTTCCCGAGCCAGCCTGCATTGACATACTTTCGAAGCAGCGGACACGGACGGTATTTGTCGTCACCGAAGCCGTCATGGAGAACTTCCATAATGTAGAGGCATGTGTCAAGTCCGATAAAGTCTGCAAGGGTCAAGGGCCCCATCGGATGATTCATGCCGAGCTTCATCACCTGATCGACGTCTTCAGGGGTTGCCACCCCTTCGTAGACGGTGAAGATCGCCTCGTTAATCATCGGCATGAGTACACGGTTTGAGACAAAACCCGGAAAATCATTCACTTCGACAGACGTCTTCTTCATCGCCTTCGCCACGGTTTCCACCGTTTTGAACGTCGCATCCGAAGTCTGGAGTCCGCGAATGACCTCAACAAGCTTCATGACTGGTACCGGATTCATAAAATGCATGCCAATGACCTTCTCCGGCCGCTTCGTCGCCGCTGCGAGCTCTGTAATCGGCAGAGATGAGGTATTCGTGGCGAGGACGGTGTGCTTTTGTGCCACACCGTCAAGCTGGGCAAAGATGTTCTTTTTGACTTCCATGTTCTCCACCGCTGCCTCAATAATGAGATCCGCCTTTTCGGCGTTGCCGATCTGATCGGACGGCTGAATCTGCCGCATGAAGCGGGCGAGGTCTGATTCCGAGATTCGTTCTTTCTCCACATCACGCTCGAGGCGCTTTCGAATCCCTTCGATTCCCTTCTCTGCCATCGCCATTTTGACGTCGTGCAGCGTGACGGTGAAGCCGCTCATCGCCGCCACCTGGGCGATCCCGGCACCCATCTGACCTGCGCCGATGACCATAATGTGTTCGATTTTCTTTGACATCCGTACCGCCTCCTGATGAATGATCTTGTTTCGGTTATTCCACTTCGATCATAATTGCGTCACCCTGACCGCCGCCGCTGCAGATGGCCGCAATCCCTGTTCCGCCGCCGCGTTTCTTCAGTTCATGGGCGAGAGTGAGGATGATCCGCGTACCGCTTGCGCCGATCGGATGACCGAGGGCGACGGCACCGCCGTTCACGTTGACTTTCCCGTTATCGAGTCCGGCGATTTTACTGCCGGCCAGTGACACCGCGGCAAAGGCTTCATTGATCTCAAACAGATCGATGTCGTCAACGGTTTTCCCCGTCTGATCGAGGAGTTTCTGAATGACAAGGCCCGGCGTCTTCGGGAAATTCTCCGGCTCGACGGCGAGGGAGGTGTGTCCTTTGATCACGGCAAGGGGCGTGTGGCCCTTTTCCACGGCATCTTCCTTTGACATGAGAAGAAGCGCGCAGGCGCCGTCATTGACACCCGGAGCGTTCCCGGCAGTGATCGTGCCCTCTTTTCCGAATACCGGCTTCAGGGACTTCAGCCTCTCTAAAGTCGTATCGCTTCGCGGCGCCTCGTCTTCCGAGACAATCAAAGGCTCTCCCTTTCGCTGCGGGACGGCAACCGGTGCGATCTCTTCGGCGAACCGGCCATCCTTCACGGCCTGTCCGGCACGCTGATGGCTCCTCAGTGCCCATTCGTCCTGGCTCTCCCGGTCGAGCTGCAGTTCATCAGCCACCTGATTGCCGTAGTTCCCCATGTGAACCCCGCGAAAAGTACACGTGAGTCCGTCATGAACCATCATGTCCTGTAAGGTCTGATCGCCCATGCGAAACCCGAAACGGGCACCTTTCATGAAATACGGAGCCTGACTCATCGATTCCATGCCTCCGGCAAGAATGGTGCGGTACTGCCCCGTCCGGATCAGCAGATCAGCCAGAGTGACACTCCGCATGCCTGATGCACAGACTTTATTGATGGTTTCTGTTTCGGTTTCCCACGGAATCCCCGCGTTGTGCAGCGCCTGTCTCGACGGCAGCTGCCCCTGTCCGCCCTGAAGAACCGTGCCCATCAAGACGTGATCGATGTCTTCCGGTGCCGTATTCCCCCGCTTCATCGTTTCTTTCAGGGCAATCCCCCCGAGCTCTGCCGCTTTCATGGATGACAGGGCGCCCCCGAGTTTGCCAAACGGCGTTCGTGCCCCGCTGATAATAACCGTTTCTGTCACAATAAACCCCTCCTGTACGTATGGTAAAGGCTGATCATTCAGCCTGTTCCGCTTCTGTTAAAGCGCTTACATTTATGCTCTGTTTCCATTGTAAAACACTTTCGGGCAAATGTCGCCCCCGGTTTCCGACACAGAAACCGACAGGCGGCGGGTTACTGCTCCGCCGCCTGTCCATTCTGTTTACGGTTCCTCTCACGCATCTGCCGTTTCCGGTTCCGGTTCAGGCTTTTGAATATCGAGGGATTTCTCAAGAATCTCCACAACGTCCATCGTGCGAATGTCTTCATCGACTTCCTTCGCCTTCGTGCCGTCACTGAGCATCGTCAGACAGTACGGGCAGGCGCTGCCGATCGTCGTTGCCTTCGTTTCAAGAGCCTGTTCGGTTCTCGCCACGTTCACACGTGTACCGGTATCTTCTTCCATCCACATCATCCCGCCGCCGGCACCGCAGCACATGCCGTTCTCGCGGTTACGTTCCATCTCGACAAGCTTAACACCCGGAATAGCGTTTAAGATTTCACGCGGCGGATCGTAGTTGTCATTGTAGCGTCCGAGGTAGCAGGAATCGTGATAGACGATGGATTCATTCACTTCCTTCACCGGCTTCAGTTTGCCCTCTCGGATCCACTGATCAATCAGCTCCGTGTGGTGATACACCTCTGCCTCAAGTCCGAATTCCGGATACTCGTTTTTAAAGGAGTTATACGTATGCGGATCGATGGTGACGATCTTTTTCACATCGTTTTTCTCAAACTCTGCGATATTGTCAGCGGCAAGCTCCTGGAAGAGGAACTCATTCCCAATCCGGCGCGGCGTATCCCCGGAGTTCTTCTCTTTGTTACCGAGGATGGCAAACTTGATGCCCGCCTCGTTCATGATCTTGGCAAAAGACTGGGCGACCTTGATGCTTCTGTTGTCATACGAACCCATGGATCCGACAAAGAAGAGGTACTCGAAGTCTTCCCCGCGCTTTTTCATTTCTTTGACCGTCGGCGCATCGATATCTTCGCGCCCGTCACGCCACTTTTCCCGTTCTTTCCGGTTGATGCCCCACGGGTTGCCCTGTTTTTCAATATTCTGCATGGTGCGCTGGGCATCCGTCTCCATCTTCCCTTCCGTCAGGACCAGGTAGCGGCGCATATCGATGATCTTATCGACGTGCTCATTCATCACCGGACACTGATCTTCACAGTTGCGGCACGTCGTACAGGCCCACAGTTCTTCTTCCGTGATAACGTCACCGATCAGGTTCACATCATACGGATTAAAATCAAGCTTCCCGAGGGCTTCTGCGTCCCCACCGGCGGCTGCGAGCTGATTGCCGCGGGTGTTGCTGAAGGCAAATGCCGGCATCCAGGAAGAGCGGCTCGTCACGGCGGCTCCTGTATCGGTGAGGTGATCCCGCATCTTCAAAATGAGATCCATCGGGGACAGCATCTTTCCGGTCCCAGACGCCGGACACATATTCGTACACCGGCCGCACTCCACGCAGGCATAGAGATCGAGGAGCTGCTTCTGATCAAAGTCTTCGATCTTGTTCTTCCCGAACTTCTCCGCATCTTCCACTTCGAAGTTGATCGATTCAAGCTGACCGCGCTTATGCGTCGGTCCGACATACACGTTCGCAGGCCCTGCAATGAGGTGGGCGTGCTTGGATTGCGGAATATACACAAGGAACACAAGCAGGAAGAGAAGATGCAGCCACCACATAATGAAGAAGCCTGCAGCTGCCCCGGTTTCCCCGAGCCCGCCTGAGATCGACGCAATGCCTGAGGCAATCGGCTGGGACATCGTCAGTTCCTTATCGAGCCAGACCATTTCAAAGCCTTTCGCAAAGAGCTTGGAGAACATCAGACCGCCGATAAAGATCAGTACGAGTCCCGCTTTAAAGTTGCGTTTAAGGCGGACGAGTTTCTCCACATAGCGGCGGTAAAAGGCCCAGAACACCGCAATGAGAATCATGACCACAACGATTTCCTGGAAGAATGTGAAGAACGGATAGAGAGGTCCCAAAGGCAGATGCCCGCCGGGACTGAGTCCTTTCCAGATAACGTCGATGGCGCTGAACTGCACGAGCAGGAACCCGTAAAAGATCATTACGTGAATGATCCCGCTCTTTTTGTCTTTCAACAGCTTTTCCTGGCCAAATACCATCGTGACGACTGCATTCCAACGCTCTTTGGAGGTAAGAATGAATTCAGGTTTTTGACCGAGTTTGATGTACTCGATACGCGTCTTCACAAGGCTTGCAAAGAGATACACAGCGTAAGCGGTTACAAGAAGAAACATGATCCAGTTGATTAAAATCGGATCCATGTCCGTCACTCCTTTCGTCTTCTGATGTAGTTTGGACGCGTCGCAGAAGCGTCTCGTCCTTCAGTGATTATTCATCGACAATTATAGCACAATTTTATGGTGAATGAGTATTCATTCATAAAAATCCCCGATCTTTTTTTCAATCCGCTCATTCAGACAGCTGTTCCTTGCAACAAACTGACCAAGAAACCGCCCTGTTGTTTGTGTAATGTTCATAAAAACACCATACCCCTGTTGGTAATCGACTCAATCCGTTGTATAATAGAAACGGATCACGATGCGCTGCCAATCGCATTCGTTGATCGAGGCAGTACTCTGCTGAAGCTGGGACGGAACCCCCCTCAATTGTTCCGTCCCCTTTTTATGTCCTAGACGAAAGCTGCCGCGGCTTTCACTCAACCACCAACAGAATCACAAAAACAAACAGGCTGCCCTGATCACAAGATCAAAGGCAGCCTGTTTTTTATATAAACAAAAATCAAAGGGGGCAATGTTATGCAAAAAAGTTTGTAGACACCCACTGAAACAGTTTGAATCCTAAATACACGCCGAAAATGCCCATCACACCAGGAAGAGCCGGCGGTGCGGGAATCGGGAGCTTAATGACGCCGAACAGGAATCCGACGATGGCACCGGCGAGCAGTGCGAGTAATACCTCTTGCCACATGTTGCTTCACCTCTTTTGCTTCGACATGATCATCTCGCTATCTCAACCACCAGTATATGGTGCATGATGTCTAACCTCTACTGCTTTCTCTATTATATCAGAAAGAGGTACGTACATCTACCCTTTTTTAATCTTTTTTTCTCCTTATATCCGAAAATACAGTTGTCATTTGGAGCATTTTCCTTACTATTATGATAGACTGTCGGAAACTGTTACTATTTTAGGAGGAATCTCATGTTACCGAAAAGCGTAAGACACATCGACGGCGAGCTCTGGTACAGCGTATATGAAGGCGACAATGCATCACTGAACTACCGGGTCCGCAAGATCCTCCATGAGGAACAGACCCCCTATCAGCACCTGATGGTCCTTGATACGTATGATTTCGGGCCGGTGCTGGTTCTTGATCATATACTCCAAACGACGACACTCGACGGCTTTATCTATAATGAAATGATTACACATATGCCCCTCGCCATCCATCCTGAACCAAAAGACGTGCTGATCATCGGCGGGGGTGATCTTGGCGCAGCCAATGAAGCCGTCAAATACGACAGCGTGGAACGGGTCGATATGGTAGAGATCGACGAAGCCGTCGTCAGGCTGAGCCGCAAATTTATCCCGGGTGTGGCAGGAACGGGTGAGCTCGATCCGCGCATTCACATTCTCTACGAAGACGGCGTCAAATATATGGCCGAAGCCGACAAACAGTATGACATCATCATTATCGATTCATCAGACCCTGTCGGTCCGGCTGTCGAACTTTTCTCCCAGCCGTTTTACGAACAGGTCCATAAACGCCTGAAACCCGACGGCATCATGAGCTGCCAGAGCCTGTCTCCGGTCTTTAATATGTTCTATCTCCAGCATATCCGCGACGTACTCGGGCTCTTCTTCAATGACGTGAAAACTTACAGCGCGACGATTCCGACCTACAACGGCGGTCTCTATTCCTTCACCCTCGGTCTGAAGAAACCGCCGCGGGACTACAAGGGGCTCGAGCCACAGGGCGAGAACCGCTATGTCACGCCGGCCATTCTCGAAAAAAGCTTCATTCAGCCGCTCTATGTCCAGGAAGATTTGAAAATGGAGGAAATCCATGACGTATAAACGGGTCGAAAACCGGGACGACCAGCGCCTCTTTTATGCCATTGTACAGGAAGCCTGGGAAGAAAAAAACTGGGATTACGAAGATATTGAGCGGGACGGACGCGCGCAGTACCTGGTCCAAAACGATGAAGGCGACACGATCGGCACGTTCGAATTCCTCCCCTATATCCCGGAAGGAGAGAGCCTGATTGAACGCGATTACCCGTTTTACAGGGAGTCCGAGGTCAAGGGGCAGACAAGGCCCGTCTATGAGCTCGATAAACTGGCCATCTCCGACCGCCACAGAAGCAGTGAACATCTGTACATCCTGATCAGTGATCTCATGAAAGTCGGCATTGATGAACTGAAGTCGGATCTGTTTCTCTCCATTATCCGCCCGTCCTTTCACCGGCTGTTGCACCGGGTCATGAAACTGCCTGTCATCAGTCTGTCAGAGCCGCTCTACTGTGATGAGAACGACGATTATTTCACCCCGTGTCTCTGCTATGTTCCGAAAAACATGGAGGAACTCGGAGAAATGCAAAAGACAATGCGCCGGGGACTCCGGATCAAATCTTTGACGAAGTGAGGGATCAGCCATGAGTTTTCTGTTATTATACGACGTTTTTACTGACGCATTTGATGAACATGCCATCCGCTGGCCTGTGACCCTGGAAACAGACGGACAGACCCTGAAGGGCGAGCTGATCGCTGACGGAACCGATTACCTGATTCCAAGGCAGTATGAGCTCGAACTGAAATGGACCTTCCGCCTGTTAAAGCTCGACGACGATACCGTCATCGATTTCAGGGATGACCCGTTCCCCCTGAAGTGGAGTGAGCGGCGGTACGAAGAGCGGCTCAGAAAGTTTGAGGCATCCGGCGAAGAAGCCTGGCTCAGACAGTTCGTCATCGATGCCGCAGATGCTTCCCGCGAAACCCTGACTGACGGCCTCTTGCGTCACCCTGCATTTACACAGGCTTTACAGGAAGCGAACATCGCCACGCCGGACGTCATTCATCTCGCAAAAGAGCCCGTATACGAACCGGGGCAAGGGGACTGAGGCTCATGACAGGACTGATCAGGCGCATCATCTCCCTGTTTGGTGATCATCGCGGCATTTCGCTCATGATTCTCCTGTTTCTGATCATTGAGCTGTCCTTTCTCGCCTTCCTGCCGCTCAGTCTGATGCTGTTGATTGATTACGCCATCGTCCCTGAGGATTTGTCCATGCTCATGCTTCTGATCGGGATCATCATTACCGGCACCGTCGTCACCTCCGTACTCGGCATGATCCGGATCCGGCGCTACGCATCAGTCGTCAGTGACATTATGACTGCCTTATACAACCGGATTTTCACCCATCTGCAGCGGCTCCCTCTCCGCTTTTTCAAGGAGACCCGCTCAGGGGACATTCTCGCCCGCTACAATACCGATCTGTCCGCGGTGGAGTCCCTTCTGATTCCCTTTCCGCAGCTTGTCATGGCCACACTGAACCTCGCTGTGAATATCGTGATCCTGTTCACTCTTCAGTGGCAGCTCGCCGGACTCGTCCTCATCGGGTTCGGGCTAAGCTTCATCCTGCCGAACTACCTGAGCCGGCAGGCGTTTGATGCGAGCCGCACCCATAAAGCAAGCCAGGCCTCGATCAACGCGCACGCCCAGGAGAACATCCAGGGACAGGAGACCATTAAGGCATTCGGTCTCCAAAAGCGGATGATTGAGCGATTTAAGGCGGAAGCTGAAGCGGTGCGGAAGGCTTCAAGGGAAGCGAACTTTCTGAATTATCTGCTTGACCGCGCCACGGAAATCGGCGTCATGATCGTCATTGTCATCACAATCTGTACCGGTGCCGTCTTTGCCTATTATGACATGATCACCATCGGATCCCTGTCAGCATTCGTCACGATCCTTGTCACGATGAGCTTTCTTATCTCGGATATCACCTGGCTTGCCCCCCAGCTCGTGCAGGCACAGGCCGGCATCGCCCGCATTGACGAACTGTTACGGGAAACACCGGCACGAGAGAGCGGTGACGCGGTCATCGGCTCCTTGAAGAAGGGGATCACCTTTGATCATGTCTCGTTCAGCTACGACGGGCGAAAACGCCATTTGAAGGATGCCCATCTGTTCTTGCCATCCGGCGCCTTCACATCCTTCGTCGGGGCAAGCGGATCCGGAAAAAGCACGATCATGAACCTGATGATGCGCTACTACGAACCGGTGGAAGGCAACCTGTACTGGGACGATACCGCCTTCCCCGAGATTCAGGACGAAGCCTTTCAAAAGGAAGTCGGCATCGTCTCTCAGGACACCTTTCTCTTTAATCTCTCCATCCGGGAAAACATCCGTCTCGGAAGGGCCGACGCCTCTGACGGGGAAGTGGAACAGGCTGCGGCAGATGCAGGGATCCACGAGACGATTCTGAGCTTCCCTGACGGGTACGACACCCTCGCCGGTGAGCGGGGCGGCAACCTGTCCGGCGGGCAGCGCCAGCGCATTGCCATTGCCCGCGCCATGATCAAAAAGCCGTCTCTCATGTTCCTTGATGAGGCGACGTCTGCCCTGGACCCGGCCTCCGAGCAGGAGATTCTGCAGGTCATCCGGACCCTTGCAAAAGGGCGGACCGTCGTCTCGATTACACATCGCCTGACCACATCCGAGCCCGGCGACCGGATCGTCGTCCTCGATGAAGGGCAGATTACGGAAACCGGCCTTCATACGGACCTCGTCCATGGCGGCGGTCCGTATGAAGCCCTGTATGCCAAGCAAAGCGGCTTTCACTTCAGTGATGACGGTCAGGAAGCCTACGTCAGCGGCGAACGCCTCCGGGCGATTCCGCTCCTTTCAGACGTCGACACGGCTCTCCTTGATGATCTATCCGGCTTTTTCATTACCGAGACGATCGCCAAAGATCAACGGGTGATCACAGAGGGCGAAGAAGGCGACAAGTTCTATCTGATTGTCCGCGGGAAAGCACGGGTCGACAAGCAGATCGACGGGGCCGTCACGACCCTCGCGAGACTCAGTGACGGGGACTTCTTCGGCGAAATTGCGCTCTTAAAGAACGTCCCGAGAACCGCCTCCATCACGGCCGAAACGCCGCTCATCGTCCTGTCTTTGCAACGCAAGATGTTCCAGGTGCTCTTAAAGCGGGCCCCTGAACTGAGAAAACAGCTCGAAAAGCGGCTCTGACCGGACCGAAAAGCCCCTGAACCCACGGATACCGGGTTTCAGGGGCTTTCCTTATGCAATACGGATGCCTGTACTCATTCGAAGTAATCCGTGACAAAAACGGGTGCTTCATGGGGTTCGTAGCCGTAAAACCGGTAGCCGTAGTAGGTCTCGACAATCGCGATATACGCCCCCTCCTGATACAGATTCCCGTACGAGAGAAGCTCCGCCTGCTCACTGTCATCCACAACGGTCAGCATGTTTTCAGAAAGGGCCGTGACCTCGACCTCATTCATCTCAAGCTCCTGCATCACTTCATAAAAATCGCCACCGTCCCAGGTCATCACATGGATCTCTTCAATATTTTCGGCCGTCATCAGGATATCCGAAAAGCCCCGCTCATCGAGAAAGCGAATCGTCTCCACATCCGCGTCCGTTAAAGTGATCGAGAGCCATTCATTGCCCACGGCTTCAAACTGAATACTGCCGATCCCCGCATATTGGTTGCTTGAAAGCGCGTAGGACGGGCGGTTTTCTGCATCGGCCTGCAGGGCTTCAAGAAGCTGATCGAGATCCTCCTGCCCTGCGATCCGGTTGTCGCCATCACTGTTTCGGAGGTCTCCGTGAACCGTTGCAAACGTAAGGTCAAGCTCACCGGCGAGGAAGGCCGGATCGTACGCCCGCTTGAACTCCTCCGTCTCACGGATCCCGAGCGTCTCTTCTCTCAGAAACTGATCAGACACCGTGTATTCCCTTTGCAGGGTCCGGCCATTTTCAAGCCGGTATTCAAGACTGATTCGGTGCCATGAATCCGGCTCCGTCGTCCGGGCATGGTCGATAAGCGACTGGTGTAGGGCCGTCATTGCAGCAAGGGTTTCCGTCTCCATGATCCGCCGTTCTTCCTCCTGGTTAGTAAAGCTTGTGTAAGGTGCGTACACCTTGCCATACGCAATGTCCGCAGGCTCCGGAATCGTATTTTCATAGACGGATGCCGTAATCTGCACCGGTACCATCAATACCGCAATCGTAAGCGCATAAGCGAGGAATCCTTTCCAGGGCCACTTGAGACGGAGCGCCTTCTGGATGATCATCTGCAGGAACGTGTAGGCCACGACCGCGCCAATGAAATAGCCGATGAAGGTCCAGACAAGACCGCCGCCAAGAACTTCGGAGAAATAGAGCCCGGCGATGAGCATAAAGAAAAACGTAAGTCCGTACAAAAACACATGCCTGACACCCGTGAACACGATCGTCTCTTCCGTTGCCTCTGAATGCCGCCAGCGGTAAAACAGAAAACTGAGCGCGATCAGCGTGATGGCAATGCCGCCGTGAATGAGGTATTCCTGCCAGACGAGGGGACGGTTCGTCATCTCAATCCATCTGGCAAACAGAATGCCGTTCAGACCAATCGTCTCAATATACGCCGACTGGGCAAGTCCGAGGATGAAATACTGCAAATTCACAATCGCAAGAATTACCAGGAGTGCCGGCACAAAGATGAGGACGTACGTGAGCGTCCCGTGCAAGAGACTGTTCCCGACAAGGATCCCGGTAAACATCGAGAGGGAGAACATGAGCACCATCATGAAGAGGGTCATCATCATCCAGACGCCGATATCCGTATACGAATAAAACTGTTGCTCCAAAAACGGCCGCACTATGAGTAAAGCAAGGCCGGTGAGAAGCGTCGCACCCGTCAGCACGGACAGTCCCGTCACATACAGATGCTTCAGTATATGAATCCTTGTAAACGGCAGACTGTGCATGAGGTCCGTCGCCTGTTTTTTCGTCATGAAATTCATCAGCACCACGCTGACGAGGACCGGGAATACCGCAATGATGCTCAGCTGAAACGGATAGGAAAAGGCCATCAGCGTGTTCAGATCCGAACCGGCAAAGAGGCCCGGCGTTTCGTTCATCTGACCGACCGCGCTCAGCTCTCTCGTGAGAATACTGACAGGCAGGACAATCAGGAGTGCAATGGCGAGAAAGGAACCGATCCAGCTCACCGTGCTCAGCTGCATCCGGAACAGGGATTTATTCAATGATAAGATTTCGGATTTCATAGCCGGCACCTCCGAGTTCATAGTGAAACACTTCTTCAAGGGTCAGTGGCAGGACATCGAGAATCGCCGGATCAAAGGCATTGATATGCGAAACGACCTCGTCTTTGTCCCCTCTGACGATCAGCATCTGCATGCTGCCCCGCTTCTCGTGATGCAACAGATCAAGCCCTTCAATGAGCTTATCGTGACCCGGCGGCTGCCTGAAGGCAATCTGAATCTTATGGATGTCACTCTTCAGATCATCGAGATCCCGCTCAAAGAGGATCCCGCCCTGATGCATGACCCCGACGTAGTCACAGAAGTCCTCCATCTCCCTCAGGTTATGGGAAGACACCATCAGTGTCAGAGACCGGTCCGCTACTTCCTGAAGGAGAATGTTCTTCATCTGGTGACGCACGACCGGATCGAGTCCGTCGAACGGCTCATCAAGAATGAGCACATCCGGCATGGAAGAGATCGTCAGAATCATCGCCGCAAGCCGCTGCATCCCTTTGGAGAACTGGGTCAGCTTGCGATTTTTATCAATCTCAAAGTGACCCGTCAGCTGTTCATAGCGCTTCTGATTCCACCCCGGATAAATCCCGCTGTAAAAGCCCGCCATATCATCGAGACTCGTCTGGTTAAAGAAGTACGGCTGATCCGAGATGAACAGGGTCCGCGCCTTCGTTTTCGGCGTCTCGTAAACGGGTTGACCGTCGACGGTTGCCGACCCTCCGTCTGCCCGGTAAATGCCCGCGAGGAGCTTTAACAGCGTCGATTTCCCTGCGCCGTTCGAACCGAGGAGCCCGTAGATCGATCCTTTTTGCACATGGACACTGACGCGATTGACAGCCTGCACATCCCCGAACCGTTTCGTCAGTTCATTCGTTTCAATCATGACGGTTCACCTCCTTCTCCTTCTTCTGATTCAATGAGCGGATCCATCATCTGCAGGATGTCTTCCTTTCGCCCGCCGAGGTAAACAAATTCAGCAATGAGTTTTTCAAGGTCTTCTTTCAGCATCTGTAACCGCTCCTCGTTCTGATTGTGGGTCTTCGGGGAAACAAAGCGCCCCCTGCCAGGCATCGAATAAATATAGCCTTCCCTCTCGAGCTCCCGGTACGCTTTTTGGATCGTATTCGGATTGATTGTCAGCTCCTGTGCGAGGTTCCGGACAGAAGGGAGCTGCTCATCGTCCGCGATGACGTCGTTAATGATCTGCGTCTTCAGCTGTTCCATCAGCTGTTCATAAATCGGAACACGGCTGCGAATATCAATGGAAAGCATCCTGTTCACCTCCGGTTGAATGGATCGCTCTGGTGATTAACCAAAAGGATCATCGTACTAACTGTATTATTCATCATAATACGGTTAGTACGAAATGTCCATCTGTTTTTTCATCTTCCGCGTGTGTGATTTGACAGTTATGATACCATTCACTTATCAGGACTTGAAAAACGAGATAAACAGGTGATCCGTTCTTGACGAAGGGATCCGGCAACTGGACATGGAGGGATATGTTTGGCTGATGACGTGAATCAGGAAATTTTACGAGAGTTAAAGAAAATCAATGAGAAGTTGGACCGGTTGGAAGAACCTCAAGGGTTATCAACGCCCATGAAACTCTTAGCGCTGTTTTTGGGCGTCATCGTATTGGGACCGGTCTTTTCCTACTTGCTGTTTTTCCTGATCTACTGACAAACGACAGGGGCAAACAGAAAGGCTGGTGGAAAAACTCGAAAAAAGTCGACCAACCTCCAGTGATGCTGGAAATCGGTCGACTTTTTTCTTGCTGTTTGCACTTGATTTGCTTCTGATCAGGTCTTGAAAACATGCACAATATCGTCGAGATCTTCGGCGATTTGTGAAAGGGCCGCCGCCGCTGAGGCGACTTCCTCCATCGAAGCCGTCTGTTCCTCGGCGCTTGACGCGATGCTCGCCACTTCCTGAGACGTTTCTTCCACGCCCTGCACCGTCTTCATCACCGCTTCGACCACCTTGCCCGTCGTCGAATTGGCTGACGAGATATGCTTCGACACTTCACCGGACATGCTGACGATCGTATCCTTCGAGGAGGCGATCTTGTCAAAGGCTTCCCCGGTTAATGCAATGGAATCGCGCCCTTCGTCCACGCGGGCTTCATTTTCCTTCATGACGTGTGTCGCTTTACTGATGTCCTGCTGAATCTCTTCGACGAGCCGGCTGATCTTGCCGGCTGACTGATTGGATTCTTCCGCGAGCTTTCGGACTTCGTCGGCCACGACTGCGAAGCCTTTGCCGTGTTCACCGGCACGCGCCGCTTCAATGGCCGCGTTCAGTGCAAGGAGATTCGTCTGTTCGGAAATATCGGTGATCAGCCCGAGAATCCCTTCGATCTCCTGCGATTTCTTGCCGAGTTCATGGATCGATGCCGCTGCGGTGGAGGTCTGTTCCTGAATGAGCGTCATCTTCTCTGAGGAGTCATCGACCTGATGCTTCCCTTCTTCGATCCGTGACGTCGTGTCCTCAACGGCGTCATTGACCTTCTTCATATTAGCCTGAATCCTTGCAATCACTTCCGAGACGTCCATCACATCTTCTTGCATGGCGTTCGCCATGTCGCTTTGGTCCGTCGAGCTCTCGGAAATGGTGGAAATGGACTCCGTCACCTGTTCCGTCGCCTTCGTCGTCTCTTCCGAGCTTGCCGTCAGCTGCTCTGAAGACGACGCGAGCTGACCGGCATAGTCGATGATCCGCTCCACCATATTCCGGGTATTGCCTTTCATCTGATTCATGCTCCTGGCAAGATCTCCAAACTCATCCTTACGCCCCTCAGGCAGATCATCGAGAACGAGGTTGTTGTCGCTCATCGCCTTCAGCTGATCGCGCACCTCACCGACAGGCCTTGAAATGCTTCTTGCAAAGAAGAAAATCGCCACACCGCCAAGGATCAGTGCCCCGGACAGGGTCCAGACAACGGTCCAGAGAATCGCATTGGACGCGGCATTGTAGTCTTCCATATACGAGCCTGCCGTGACCACCCAGTCCCAGTTCGGATCGAGTTCGTTATACATGATCTTCTCCCCGACGCGGTCCGGATCATTCGGGAATTCCCACGAATAGAAGGTAAATCCGCCGCCTTCCTGAGCTGCCTGGATCTGATCCTGAACGAGGAAGCGGCCCTGCTCGTCCTGCACATCCCAGACGTTCTCCCCTTCGAGACTCGGATGCAGAATTTCCGTCCCTTCTTCGTCATAGATCACAAAGTAGCCGTTCTCACCGAGGTCGATATCCGTCGTGATCTCACGGGTCCCGTCCTCTCTCGCCTCACCCATCAGGTATTCCCGCACCTGTTCCTGGGCGTCGTCAAGGCTGATGGTTCCTGCCTCGACCTGCTGATCCATGCTGTCAATCAGCATGAGCGCCATCGTGACGGCGTTCTCAATCGTCGTCTCTCCTGACTCATTCAAGCCCTCATTCGCCGTATAATACGCCGTTGTCCCTACAATCAATCCCGGCACAAGCAACAACACCGCCGAAATCGCCATCATCTTATTTCTGATTCCCATCATCATCCTCCTAAACAAGACTGTCGAACCACTGTTTAATAGTGACTTGATCGTATCGCATTTCCGAACGGATTTCTACCATTATTTTGACCGAAGACACGCGACAAAAAAGAGAGCGTTCTCATCATGAACAGAAAAACCCGCCTGAACAGACAGGCGGGTTTTCATACATGGTAATTACATTTTTTCAGGTGCTGATACGCCAACCAGACTCAGGCCGTTCCTGAGGGTGATTCTCACGGCTTCAACAAGTGCGAGGCGTGCTTTCGTCAGCGCTTCGTCGTCGGTGATCACCTTGTCTGCATTGTAAAAGCTGTGCAGCGCCTGGGCGAGTTCATGCACGTAGTTTGTGATCCGGTGCGGCAACCGGCGCGACGCCGCATCGGCGACGGCTTCCGGGAATTCTCCGAGCTTCTTCATCAGATCGTGCTCTTTCTCTGACGTGAGCTTTGTGAGATCCGCGGACGGATCCGGTTCGAAGCCTTTCTCTTTCGCCTGACGGATCATGCTGCAGATGCGGGCATGGGCATACTGCACGTAGAAAACCGGGTTTTCGTTGGACTGGGACTTCGCAAGGTCCAGGTCAAAGTCAAGATGCGTATCCGCGGCCCGCATGGCGAAGAAATAGCGGGTGGCGTCGATCCCCACCTCTTCCATCAGTTCGCGCATCGTAACGGCCTTGCCGGTACGTTTACTCATCTTCACCTTTTCCCCGTTCTCAAACAGGTTCACCATCTGAATGATCTGCACGCTCAGCTGCTCTTCATCATACCCGAGCGCCTGAACAGCCGCTTTCATTCGTGCGATATAGCCGTGGTGATCGGCTCCCCAGATATTGATGACTTCATCAAAACCGCGTTTGAACTTATCGTTGTGATAGGCGATGTCCGGAGTGAGGTACGTGTAGCTGCCGTCTCCTTTAACAAGCACCCGGTCTTTGTCATCGCCGTAGTCCGTTGAGCGGAACCAGGTTGCGCCTTCGTGTTCATACGTCTTGTCCCGGGCTTTCAAATCTTCAAGGATCTCTTCCACCTGCCCGTTCTCATAGACCGATGTCTCAGAGAACCAGACGTCGAAATGGACCCTGTAGTCGTTCAGATCGTTCTTCAGTTTATCGAGCTCCCGCTTTAAGCCGAATTCCCGGAAAAAAGCCTGGCGATTGGCAGGATCGGCGTCCTTAAATCGATCTCCGTACGTATCGACGAGCTCTTCTGCGAAGCCGATAATGTCTTTGCCCTGATAGCCGTCTTCCGGCATGTCCGCTTCCTCACCCAACGCCTGCAAGTAACGGGCCTCAAGAGAGAGGGCCAGGTTGTCGATCTGGTTGCCTGCATCATTGATGTAGTATTCACGGGTCACATCGTACCCTGCTTTATCAAGAATGTGGCAGAGGGCATCCCCGACGGCCGCTCCTCTGGCATGTCCGAGATGCAGGGTGCCGGTCGGGTTGGCGGAGACAAACTCCACCTGGATCTTTTTACCGTTCCCGACGTCCGTCGATCCGAAGTCGTCCTGTTTCGCAAGGACGGCTTTGACCACGTCTGCGAGGTAATCTTTCTTCATCGTGAAATTCAGAAAGCCCGGACCCGCGATTTCCACCGTTTCCACAGAAGCTGCTTCAAGGTCAAGGTTGGCCTGAATGTCTTCCGCGATCTGTTTCGGTGCTTTTTTTGCCACTCTCGCAAGCTGCATGGCAAGGTTTGACGCATAGTCTCCGTGTGATTTGTCCTTCGGCGTCTCGATGACCACCTCCGGAATCTCTTCCTCTTTAGCCAAACCGGCTTCTACAACGGCCTGTACGAGCTCGGTTTTTAACTGGTCTTTGATATCCTCCACTTGACTCATGTGGCAGTCGCCTCCTTTAATGTAATCGTCATATCGTAGCGTCCCGTCTTCTCCCCCTGGAGAACGAGATCATAGCTTAATGCAATTTCCCCGCGCCCGCTCACGTCATCCCACTCCTGTGAGAGGCGTGTCGTCGTCGTCTCCATCGGCATGCGAAGCTCGGGCGTTTCATATACGCCTTCCGTCGTCACCCCTTCGGAGAAGCGCTGGTTCATCGTCACCTGTCCCTGACGTCTCACGGTCATCTCCGACTCTGTGCATTTGATCTGCTGGGTCGTCGGACGTTCCCCGGCCTCTTTCGGTTCCGTGAACCGGATCACCAGGAGCCCCGACCCCTGAAGCAGACGTCCGCCGGCTTCCATCGTATGGCTTTCCTGCCGGTCCCCGTCGGTAATCAACGTATGGATGCGGACATGCACCGCCTGCCCTTTGTGTGTCATCAGCCTCACCGTTCCTTTTCTTCTCGGCACGTTTAAATAACCTTTTCATTATAGCTGAGATCAGGGGATGGATTCAAGGGGCAGCCTGCCGATTCAGACCCTTTCACACATCTTCGTGTCCGAAACGATGAAAAACCGTTCAATATCCACTGATACTGAACGGCTGAACCTATGATGACGCACGTGTCAGAAGATCTTCGGTGTCACCACCGTCAAGATCCTTGCGGACTCGGATTTACTCGGATTGCGCCATGTATGCGGCCTGTCTGAAGGAAAGTGAATCGAATCTCCCTTCCGCAAATAATACGTCTCATCATCGATGACATAATCCACCCGGCCGTCGAGGATGTAGTGCACTTCTTCACCGATGTGCTGAAACATCCGGTCCGTGGCACCCGGGTCAAGGGTGACGATCAGCGATTCCATCGTCCTTGTGGCAAAATTCCCGCTCAGGCGTATGTATTTTGCCGGTGAATCATCGATACGGAATGATCGCTGTTCACTCGCCACTGACGTATAGGTCGTGTTCTGTTCAGGCGTGAAGAAGCTTGTAATCGGCACGTTCAGCCCATCGGCGATCTTCTTCAACGAGCTGATCGCAGGCGATGACGTCCCCCGCTCCACCTGGGAGATAAAACTGACCGAGAGACCCGTCTTCTCGCTCAGTTCCTTTAAAGTCAGACCCGCGTTCGTCCTGGAAACGCGGATCTGTCTGGCTAAATCGGATTCGGTCATGTTAATCCCTCCCGGCATTGGCATCCCCGTCGAGCAGGATGCCCTGACCGCTTTCAAGCGGGTAATGACAGGCGACGAAATGATCCGGTTCGAGTTCTTCGAACTGCGGCGTTTCGGATTTGCACTTGTCGTCAGCAAACGGGCAGCGGGTATGAAAGCTGCATCCGGACGGCGGGTTCACGGGGCTTGGAATATCCCCTTTCAGGACGACCCGCTCCCGGCGGTCCCGGACTTCCGGATCCGGAATCGGTACAGCTGACAGGAGTCCCTCGGTATAGGGATGCATCGGTTTGGCGAACAGTTTCTCCCTTGTCGTCAGTTCGACGACCTTGCCGAGGTACATCACGGCAATGCGGTCACTGATGTGTTTGACGGCAGGCAGTCCGTGGGCAATAAAGACAAGGGTCAGATTCAGTTCCTTCTGCAGACGCTGCAGGAGGTTGAGGATCTGCGACTGAATGGAGACGTCCAAGGCCGATACCGGCTCATCACAGACGATCAGCTTCGGGTTTAAGGCAAGGGCTCTCGCAATCCCGATCCGCTGGCGCTGTCCGCCGCTGAACTCATGAGGAAAGCGTTCCGCCATTTCGCGGTTCAGCCCGACGAGGTCCATCAGTTCATACACCCGTTCTCTCAGCGCGTTGCCCGAATGGGTCTTATGCGTGCGGAGCGGTTCTGCGATCAGTTCAAAGACCCGCATCCGGGGATTTAATGAAGAAAAAGGATCCTGGAAGATCATCTGGATGTCCTTACGCTTCTGACGCAGCTCCTCTCCGCCCATTTCCGCAAGGTCTTCCCCGTTAAAGAGGATCTCCCCTTCCGTCGGTTCGAGGAGGCGGACGATGAGGTTGCCGGTCGTACTCTTGCCGCAACCCGATTCACCCACGACGCCGAGGGTCTCGCCTTCATACACTTTGAGGTTGACCCCATCTACGGCCCGGAGATACTCGCGCTTACGGGTAAACCAGGCTTCGGTCACATCAAAATACTTCTTTACGTTCCGCAGTTCAAGCAGTGGTATTGGATCCGTAGTAGCCTGCGCCTTCACTGAGTTCCGGTCGTTCGTCGACATCCTTCATCACCTCCTCATCGTAGAGCCAGCAGCGGACGTCGCGTCCGTCCGGAAGGACTTCCAAAGCCGGTTCATGGGTCTTGCAGTGTTCCATCGCATGCGGACACCGGGGTTCAAACCGGCAACCTGAAGGCATCTGTGACGGCGTCGGCACCGTCCCTTTGATGGAAATGAGTTCTTCATTCAGATCCTGAACCTTCGGTGTGCTGTCAAGAAGCCCTCTCGTATACGGGTGACGCGGATTTTTAAACAGTGAGAACACGTCAGCCTGTTCAACGACCTGCCCGGCATACATGACAATGACCCGATCCACGAGCTCCGCGACAACGCCAAGGTCGTGGGTAATGAGGATGATCGCTGTATCAAACTTCTTAACGAGATCCTTCATCAGTTCGAGAATCTGTGCTTGGATGGTTACATCGAGGGCCGTCGTCGGCTCATCGGCAATGAGCAGCTTCGGATTGCAGGAGAGGGCCATGGCGATCATGACACGCTGCCGCATCCCGCCGCTGAGTGAGTGGGGAAAGGATCGGTAGACCTGTTCCGCCCGGGGAATCCCCACCTGCTTCAGCATGCTGATGCTCATCTCTTTCGCTTTCTTTTTATCCACATTCTGATGTTCAAGGATCGCTTCTTTCAGCTGATTGCCGATGGTAAACACCGGGTTCAGCGACGTCAGTGGCTCCTGAAAGATCATCGCGATATCGTTGCCGCGAATCTTACGCATCTCCCTGTTGGAGTACTTGGCAAGATCCTTTCCTTCGAACTGAATACTCCCGTTGACGATTTTACCCGGTTCCTCCACGAGCCCCATCATCGACAGAGACGTCACACTCTTTCCGGAGCCGGACTCACCGACGATGGCGACGAGTTCGCCCCGGTCAACGGAGAAAGAAACGCCGTCAACAGAAGGAATCGTGCCGTTTTCCGTAAAGAAGTAGGTCTTCAGATCATCCACTTCAAGCAGTTTTTCCTGTTTTGACACAAGTATCTCCTCCTTTTTATCGTCCCTGTGACCGTGGATCGAGGACATCTCTCAGCCAGTCACCGAGGAAGATGATCCCAAGAACGGTTATGGTGATGGCGAGACCCGGGAAGGTCGCAAGCCACCAGTTGGTCGCTAAATAATCACGGCCGTCTGCGAGCATGTATCCCCACGAAATATCAGGCGGACTGACACCCATACCGAGGAAGCTTAATGAAGCTTCCAGGATGATCGTGGTCGCAACACTGAGCGTGGAGACGACGATGAACGTGGAGAACACGTTCGGCAGGATGTGCTTTCTCATGATCGTGAAATTCTTCGTTCCGATGGACCGGGCCGCTTTGACATACTCCCGCTCTTTCACAGAGAGCACTTCGCCCCGGATCAGTCTCGCGTAAATGACCCAGTTCGTGGCCCCGATGGCAAAGATCAATGTCATAATCCCGGGGTCAAAGACGGCAAGAATAACAAGGACGAAAAGAATGTTCGGAATCGACAGGAAGGCATCGACAAGACGCATCAGAATCGTGTCCGTCCAACCTCCGTAGTACCCGGCATAAAGCCCCGCAACCATCCCGAGTGCTCCGGCAACGACGACGGAAAAAACACCGACGAGAAGCGAGATCGTCGTTCCGTGAATGATCCGGCTTAAAATATCCCGGCCGAGATTATCCGTTCCGAGAAGGTGCTCGGACGATCCCCCTTCCTGCCAGGAAGGGGGTGCAAGCATATTTGCATAGTTTTGTTCATTCACGCCAAACGGGGCGAGCTGTTCGGCAAAGACGCCGACAAAAATCACCGTTAATACGATGAACAGACCCACTGTTCCCGTTGCACTGCGAAAGAGAAGCTTCGACCAGCGCTTGAGCGTGGAATTCTTTTTAAATGAAGTGGCAGCCACTGGTGGCTGATCCGGTCCATTCGGTGAACCCGGATCCGTTTGTACAGGTTGACTCACTGGGATAACCTCCTTTTTCGGGCAATCAGAACTTGATTCGTGGGTCGAGCATACGGTACAGAATGTCGGCGATCAGGTTAATCCCGATGACGAGCAGGGCAATAATAAAGACTGCGGCCTGCACGATGGCCATATCCCTTGCGTTGACGGCCTGTACGAGCAGCTGTCCGATGCCCGGCCATGCAAAGACCTGTTCGGTGACGATCGCACCGCCGACAAGCGTGGACGTCTGGAGGGCCATGATCGTGATAACCGGGATGAGGGCATTCCGAAACGAGTGTTTATACACGACAAACCCTGTGGCAATCCCTTTTGCTTTCGCGGTACGCACGTAATCCTGCTGGAGAATCTCGATCATATTCGACCTCGTCAGACGGGTCATTTCCGCCGCTACGGCGGTTCCGAGCGTAAAGGCCGGCAAGATGACGTGCATAATCGTTCCCCGGCCGGATACCGGGAAGATCTGTGTATTGACGGCCAAAAGCAGAATAAACATGATCCCGAGCCAGAAATTCGGCATCGCCTTACCAAGGACTGATGAACCGGTAATGAACAGATCGATAAAGGTGTTTCGGCGTGTTGCCGACCAGATGCCCATCGGAATCGCAATAATCGTTGCGAAGACCATCGATGCTGCGGCCAGCTCAAAGGTCGCCGGCAGCCGTTCAAGGACGATGGACATCGCGTCCTGGTTATAGCGGTAGCTCATCCCGAAATCACCCTGCATCGCATTCCACAAAAAGATCCCGTACTGTTTGTAGAACGGTTCATTCAGCCCGAGGGACTCCTGCATCCGCTGGACATCCTCCTGGGTCGCTTCTTCCGGAAGCATGAGCGCTACCGGATCCCCCGCCACATACACGAGGCTGAAGACGATGAAGGTCATGATAATCAGAACAGGAATCAGTTGAAGCAAACGCTGAAGCAAAAATTTCTTCACAACTTCACCTCCAGGCGAAAAGACTTGCTTCTCACCGTAATTTTAAAGTCATACTGTAATCAACATTCATAATAATCCCTCTTTTTTATAAAGCCGGATGGATGACTCGACCCGGACTTGATAAAAAAGAGGGGGACGGCCAGTGATTGACCGCCCATACTCTTCATGTCATACGGTTACGAATCCGATCAGCGTCTTCTGATTTCGTTGACGTAGTAGATCTCATCGTGACGCGGCTCATAGTCAATCATGTCACTGACACCGAAGTTCATGTTGATGGAGTGCAGATAGATGTGCGGACGCCCCTCTGCAACAAGCTCCTGTGCACGGTGGTACTGCTCGACACGCTCTTCAGGGTTCATGTTCGTCTCTGCAGCGAAGAAGAGTTCATCGAATTCTTCATTCACCCAGTCCATACGCCCTTCATTCAGCGGTGAATCCGAGTAATAGTGGTCAAGTGCCTGTGCAGCATCATAGAGCGACGTGGCAAGACCCAAAAGCATCAGGTCTTCGTTTGTGTTGTTCTGGTAGTGCTCGATGAACTGGCTCCATTCGAGGAACTCGACGTTCAGATCAATCCCGACTTCACTGACCATACCGGCGATAACTTCCGCAATGTCGGAGTCCATCAGGTAACGGCCCTGCGGAGACTGAAGCGTCAGCTCAAGTCCGTCTTCGTACCCCGCTTCTGCAAGAAGCTCACGGGAACGGTCCGGATCATACAGGAACGTATCAAAGAGGTCTTCGTTTGCCCCTACGTTACCTGGAAGGACACGGGTACGGGTCGGTACGGCGGAGCCGGACATGACCTGTTCGGTGATCGCTTCGTTGTCAATGGCGTATTCGATCGCTTCAAGGACACGCGGATCGGAACCAGGTGAACCTTCCGTCTGTCTCGCGATAATCAGCATCGTGCGGTTGGATTCCGCCGTCACGTGACGGGTGCCTTCATTGTCATCAACGCGCGGCCATTCGTTTGGCGGGATATCCGTTACGACATGGGCGCCGCCTGTCAGGAGCTCACCGACACGGGTTGAGGATTCCGGAATCGCACGGAACACAACTTCATCCCACTCTGTGAAATCATCACCGAGGAAGTAATTGTCATATTTGGAGAGGACAACGCGGTCGTCACGCACCCATTCCACATACTCATAAGGACCGGTACCGACCGGATTTTCAAGGAAGTGATCCATGCCGTTTTCTTCAATGTAATCCTTCGGCAGGATCCCGGCGCCAGTCTGCGCAAGACGGTTCAGGATCGTCGGCTGCGGACCGTCTGTGTTGAACTGCAAGGTGAATTCATCAATGACTTCAATCTCACCAAGCTGGGTGAATCGGGCGTGTTCAGAGAGTGAGTCATCCCCGAGTACACGGTCAAAGGTAAACTTGACATCTTCCGCCGTCAGCTGATCGCCGTTGTGGAAGTAGACATCTTCACGGAGCTTAAATTCCCAAAGGTCATCTTCAAGAGTTTCGTATTCTTCGACGAGATGAGGTTCGATTTCCATTGTGCCCTCAGCACGCTTGAACATGTAATCAAAGACGTTGACGTGTACAGCTTCTGTGGACGTGTTCCCGTGGTCATGGACATCCCAGGAGACCATGTCGGTTCCCATGGCAATGACAAGCGTGCTGTCATCGAGAAGCTCTTCCGCTTCCGCCATGTCATCGTCGGGATCGTCATTCCCATCGTTCACTTCCGCGTCGCCGTTTTCGTCATTACCGGCACCTGCATTCTCTGTGTTTCCGTCATCATCGTTTCCTCCGCATGCTGCAAGCATTGTCAGACCGGCAACGGATAGCCAGGCTGCACGCATTTTCATCGCTTTTTTCAATTTGACCCCTCCATTTAGGAAATTTGGAATTTCAGTCCAACTTCACAATACGTCGTAAAATGAAGTAGTACTTTAATTTGATATTCTCAATTTACCATCATTTTTTGCAATTGCAAGACAATTTCAAATAGTTCAAATAATGAATCGCAATTCATTATTGTCGAATGTTTGTATAAACACTGTCATAACAGGGGTTTGTGATGGATTGTGAAGCATCTTACGCTCAGTAATTCATTTGTCAAATTATCTTTCAATCTTGAATATTCGGAAAAATAATTGTAGTATACATTCATTCGGAACGATTAACAGGAGGGTTTATATGGGTGGATTACACAAATACTTGAAAACGAACGAAGGTCAGATGAAAGAGGATCTGATCCGATTGATGGAAGCCGAATCCCCGACGATGGATAAACAGGCGGTGGATGCGTGCGGCGATGTGATACGCGGGCTGTTTAAAGACTACTTTAACGAGACGCCGACGGTCTATCCCGAAACGGTCCAGGGCGATCATCTTTCTTTTACCATCGGTCAAGGGACGAAGGCGAGGGTGCTGTTTCTCGTCCACTTCGACACGGTATGGGACAAGGGCCGCCTTACGATTGAAGAAAAAGACGGCCGCCTGTATGGCCCTGGTGCCTTTGACATGAAGAGCGGAATCATTCAGGCCGTCTGGTCCATCAAATCCCTTTTCGATACCGGTATCTCCCTCGACGGTCTCACCATCGATGTTCTCTGCACATCCGATGAGGAAATCGGCAGCCAAACGTCGAGAACGCTGATTGAAGAGACCGCAAGTAAAGCGGATCTTGTCCTTGTTACCGAAGGCCCCGTTCATGAAAACGGGGCGCTGAAGACGTCCCGGAGCGGTGTGGGCATTTACGAACTGATCGTCCGCGGCCACAGCAGCCACGCCGGCAGCCATCACCATGCCGGTCGGAGCGCCATCAAAGAACTCGCCCATCAGATTCTTCATTTGGAAGGCATGACGGATTACAGTGTTGGTACAACCGTGAGTATCGGGATTGTCGAAGGGGGCACACGGGTCAACGTCGTCCCTGACTATGCCCGGGCCACAATCGACTTTCGGGTGAAAACGATGGAGGAAGCGGAACGCATGGTCAAAGCCGTTGAAGGACTGACCCCCTTCACGGAAGGGGTCACCCTCGAAATCAACGGGGAATTGAACCGGCCGCCGATGGAGCGGACCCCTGACACCGTTCAGCTCTTTGCCATGATGAAAGAGGCGGCCTCGAAGGTCGGCATGGACCTTGAGGAAGCCCACATCGGAGGAGGCAGTGACGGGAACTTCACCTCAGGCATCGGCATTCCGACCATCGACGGCCTAGGCGGCTACGGTGACGGCGCCCATGCCAATCATGAACACATCGTGATTGACGAGCTCCCGAAACGGACGGCGATGATTGCCGAGACGCTGAAACAGCTCCAGGATCACGGCTTCACCAAACAATCGGACTGAATCCCGGCAAAATTGGACAAAGAGGCCCTCTCTGGCAGTCAGAGAGGGCCTTGTTTTATGTTTATTCCGATTAGGAGCGGGCCCCGGTAAAACCAAGCAGCATCTCCCGGATCATTTTACTCGCCGCAATCGCGGTGATCTCCGCGTGGTCATAGGCAGGTGCCACTTCAACGAGGTCACAGCCGACAACGTTCACGTCAGAGCGGCTGATGGCGCCGATGGCTTCAATCAGTTCCCGGCTTGTGATGCCGCCGGCTTCGCATGTCCCGGTCCCGGGTGCATGGGCCGGGTCGAGAACGTCAATGTCGACGGTGACATAGACCGGACGCCCGGCAAGGTCGGGAAGCTTCGCCTGTAACGGTTCAAGGACATCGTACTTCGCCATGTGCATGCCGGACTCTTTGGCATACGCGAACTCTTCTTTCATCCCGGAACGGATCCCGAATGAATAGACGTTTTCCGCACCGATCAGCTCACACGTCTTACGGATCGGGGTGGAATGGGAAAGGACTTCCCCCTCGTACGATTCCCGCAGATCCGCGTGGGCATCGATGTGGATGACGGCGAGGTCTTCATAATGCTTTGAAAAAGCCCGGATCACCGGCCACGTGACGAGATGCTCACCGCCGAGGCCGACGGGGAACTTCCCGTCCGCAAGGAGCTGATCGAGCCACGCTTCGATCATGTCGATGCTCTTGGCCGCATTGCCGAATGGCAAGAGCATATCCCCTGCATCGTGGACCTTGAGATCCTCGAGGGTTTTGTCCTGGTGCACGCTGTATTCCTCAAGCCCGATGGACGCTTCACGGATCCGGTTTGGACCGAAGCGGGATCCGGGGCGAAAGCTGACCGTCCAGTCCATCGGCATGCCGAAGATCACCGTATCCGCCGTATCATAAGGCTGTGCCGCCAGAATAAACCGGCGTCCTGAGTAGCCTTCATCAAAAAATGTCATACATCATGCCCTCCTCATTTTCCCGTCAGCTCTTCGACGAACTTCGGCAACGCAAAAGCGGCCCGGTGAATCGCCGGCGTGTAGTAGCTCGTGTCGAGATCATGAAAACGCTCATCCTTCACGTCGAGCGGATCATGTTTCTTTGAACCCATTGTAAACGTCCAGAGGCCGCTCGGGTAGGTCGGAATATTCGCCGTATAGAGCTTTGTCACCGGGAACGTTTCCCGGATATCCTGAAAGGCATTCTTAATCAGTGACTTTTGAAACCACGGGTTATCGGTCTGGGCGACGAACAGGCCGTCTTCCTTCAGGGCTTTGCTGATGCCTTCATAGAAGCCTTTCGTAAACAGGTTCACCGCCGGTCCCACCGGTTCTGTGGAATCGACCATGATGACGTCATACACGCTGTCACTTTCGGCAATATGCATGAAGCCGTCCGCCACTTTCACCGTGACGCGCTCATCGTCCAACGCCCCGGCAATCGTCGGCAAGTACTGCTTGGAATACTCAATCACTTTGCCGTCGATCTCCACGAGGGTCGCCGTTTTGACCTCCGGGTGCTTGAGAATCTCCCGGATCACACCGCCGTCACCGCCGCCGACAACGAGGACATGTTCCGGATTGGGGTGCGTGTGAAGGGGCACGTGGGCCACCATTTCATGATAGACAAATTCATCTTTCTCCGTCGTCATGACCATGCCGTCAAGCAAAAGCATATTGCCAAACTCGGCGGTTTGGACCATGTCGAGCTGCTGATAGTCGGTCTTCTCACTGACGTACGTCTTTGTGATGCGGGCGGTGATGCCGAAATGTTCGGTCTGTTTTTCTGTAAACCAGATACTCATAGATTTGTTCGCTCCTGTCTGATCATCAAAAGTAAGGGACACATATGGAAAAGGACGAAGACTGTAGCCTTCGTCCTTCCGAGGATGACATCCGCTTTGATGGTGTCTGTCTTTGTGTTTCAAGTTTACAAAACCTCGCGCCGTTTCGCAAGAGGCAGTATCAGGTGGCGAGCCCCTCTTTCAGTTCATCTGACGAACGCTCCCACATCTCCGGATTAAAGCTTTCGAGATACTCTTTTAAAATCTGCTTCGACTTGCCATCCATCTGATCGACGATGATCCGTCCCTTCAACGCCTTGTCCATATTATTCACGTGTTCAGGCAGGCTCTTATAGCCGCGGCGAATCTCGCGGTCCACGGTGAGTTCGCAGGCGGCGACGCCGGTATACGCCGGTCCGCCGTTCAGGATATCGGTCTGTACCCAGACGAGCCAGAACGGTCTGCCGTTTGGCACCTCTTCTTTCGTCTTCAGGAACTTGATCCCTTTCTCCACGGAGCTTCTCGCATGCAAAGCACCCATGTCGACAAAGGCATCCCCGTCTTCCACATCGATGAACACCGGCGACATGTTGTTGAGGGAGAGTGTTCCTGCCCCGTAACCGCCGTGGCCGTCGGTGGAGTCATTATTCAGGATGTTAAAGCCGCCGCCTTTTTTCTTCTGGCCGCCCCCCATCATATTTTTTATCTTTTCGTTTTTTTCGCGATCTGCTTCGTTCATATTAAAACGCTCCTTTCAAAGCTGTTTTCCATCTTTCAGTTTATCACAGCGGTCTCACTGATGCTATCGGCACGCACAGCCATTCACTGCCTGACAGGTCGCGTGCGTTTTTCTAAAGCAAAATCCGAATCCATGCAGGATTTCCCCGCTCTTGGGGCGAACATGTACGGGGAGAGTGATTTTTGTCTGGAAGGAAAGGGGGAGAACCGATGCCTATCGTAACTGTGAAAATGCTTGAGGGACGCACCGATGAACAGAAAAAAGCCCTGGTCGATGAGGTGACAAAAGCCGTAACCAAAACGACCGGTGCACCGGATGAACGGGTATCCGTCGTCATCGAAGAGATGAGTCCGGCGAACTTCGGCATTGCCGGCGTTCGTGCAAGCGACAAATAAGCGTCATGACAGGAAAAAGGGAGGCCTCCGCGGCTTCCCTTTTTGCGTCTGTCCGGTCTGATTAACAGGCTTCTCAATACAGGCTTCCGAGAATCTTGCGGATGCGGATGACGTCTTTGTTGTCCGCTCCTTGTTCGTCGAGGATATCCCCCGGGTAATAAAACTTGTGATCCGTCCGCTTCTTCCCGGAGATCGCAAGGACGATATCCGACTCTCTCGAGAGCTCCCGCTTCGAACCGTCGGGCATCAGGAGGTAGATCGGCACCCGCTCGCTTTGCGGCTCGGAACCCGGCTTGTAAAAATCATACGGCAGGTCCGATGAGGAATCGTGCACGAGGTACCACTCCGGATCGACGCCGAGCGCCCTGAACGACGCTTCAAGCTTCGGACGCTGTTCCTTCAGCTTCTCCGGGGTGCATTCCACGTATTTCAACAGCCGCCGGTGCATGAAGCGCCGGCAGAGATCCCGAAGCACCGCATCCTCTTCGTCCTCCCACTGCTGGAAATAAAACATCACGACGGATTCGTCAAGTTTGATGTAATCACTCAGTGTCGCGTCTCCTTCAAACATCGTCCGGAAGTGAACGGGATCGAGTTTGAACGCATAGCCCTGCTCCATCAGGTCCCTCGCCCGGTGCAGAATCTTCGTCAGAATCACCTCGGCACTGCGGGTAACAGGATGGAAATACACCTGCCAGTACATCTGATACCGGCTCATGATGTAGTCCTCCACGGCGTGCATGCCGCTCAGCTTAAACACAGCCTGATCGCTGTCCGTGCGGATGACCCGAAGGAGGCGTTCCATATCAAAATGACCGTAGCTGACGCCGGTATAAAAAGCATCCCGCAACAGATAATCCATCCGGTCCGCGTCGATCTGACTCGAGATCAGGCTGACGAGGAGCTGATTGTCGTATTCTTTGGCGATCACCTGCGCCACCTTCTCCGGAAAATCGTCCCCCATCCTCCGGAGCACGGCATTGATTTCCGTATCCTCAAGGAGAATCCGCCGCGTCCATTCCTCGTGATCCATCGCAAAGACACTCTCAAAGGAATGTGAAAAAGGCCCGTGCCCGACGTCATGGAGAAGGGCGGCACTGAGGGCAACAAGGCGCTCGTCTGCGTCCCATTTCACCTTTTCTTCCAGGGTCCCGATCATGCGGCGCATGATTTCATACACCCCGAGGGAATGATTGAACCGGGTGTGTTCCGCACCGTGAAACGTCAAATACGTCGTGCCCAGTTGCCGGATTCTCCTGAGACGCTGGAATTCCTTTGTGCTGATGAGAGTCCAGATCAGCTCATCACGAATATGGATGTAGCGGTGTACCGGATCTTTAAAGACTTTCTCTTCACTGAGTTTGCCATCTGGCCGATTGGTCATGCGCGATTCCCGCCTTCCTGTCTCACTTCATATAGTTCCATTATACGAGAGACCGCACTTGAAAGTAAAACAGACCCTGAAAACCCGCAAAAAACCGGCGTCCCCCATTCACACTGGGAAACGCCGGTCCTGCCGATTGAGCGGATTTGGCCCGCATACCGGTTGCTTATTTATGCGCCACTGGCTTCTTCATCCGTTTTTCGACTTTGGCAATGAGCTGATCTTCGTCCGGCGCCGATACGGCCCGCTCGTTGACGAACGTAAACGGCTTCTTACGGCCTGGTCCGCAATAAGACTGGCAGCCGATATGAATCTCGGCATCCGGGTCGAGTTCTTCGAGTTTTTTACGTAATGTTTTGATGTTCGTGGCCTGGCAATCGTCGCATATGGCAAATTTGTTGCCCATGGTTCACCACTTCCTCACTTATAGTCACTGTGTGGTATTCTACTCCGAAAGCAGGGGGAAATGCAATGGTTTTGCCCGGAAAATGTGGTATAATGCTCGTTGCCAAACGACGATGCACTGGAGCTGAAAAATGATGAACGAATTGGATCAACGTCTGTACCGGGAGCGCTGGTACTGGATCGACCATACCAACCCGAATATCTCCGGCAGCGCCATGAAGGCCTTTGCCATGGACGACACCCTCTGTCAGATCGCCGGAACATCCGGCAATCAGGGCTTTGCACGCGGCTGGGTGCACCGCCCGACGGTCGTCCTCGGGATTCAGGACACACGCCTTCCCTCCGTTCAGGACGGGATCCGTTTTTTACGGAAACAGGGCTATGACGTGATCGCACGAAACTCCGGGGGACTCGCCGTCGTCCTCGATGAAGGGGTATATAACCTCTCCCTCGTCTTCTCTGAAGAACCGGGCCTCTCCATCGACCGCGGCTATGCGCATATGGTCGATTTGATCCGGCAGCTGTTTCCTGAAGCAGGCAAGGAGATTGAGGACGGCGAGATCGCCACGTCCTACTGTCCGGGGCGCTATGACCTGAGTATTGCCGACCGGAAGTTCGCCGGGATCTCCCAGCGGCGCATCCGCGGCGGCATTGCCGTGCAGATCTACCTCGCCGTCACCGGCAGCGGCAGTGAGCGGGCTGCACTGATCCGGGATTTTTACGGCATTGCCACAAAAGGCGGCCCGGTCAAGTTTGACGTGCCGCACATTCAGCCGGACACGATGGCGTCATTGGAAGAACTGATAACGGGTCCCGTCCGTATAAACGAGGTGACAAGGCGCGTCCTCGGGCGATTGACGCATTGGGGAGACGAACTGTCCCATTGGGAAATGGACGAAGAAGCTGCAAGTCTCTATGAGACCCACCTCGGGCGCATCCAAAAACGGAACGACGATTTCCGGTAAACCATCAAAAGAAGCCGGGGGCATTCGCCTCCGGCTTCTTGAACGCGACCCGGTATTCAGTTCTCATAGTTCACGTCAACGGTCTCCGGAAAGTCTTCCCCTTCAAAGTCCACGACCCAGACCGTGCGCTCCCCGACGTCAACGAAATCGGGCTCTCTGCCGTTCACGGTCACGCCGTCCCGGTTGTCAGGCATCACACCCGTCACAAGCCCCTCATCTCCGAGGGTCACCGGTTCCTGAAGCCGCGAAGCGCCGAGCCAGTGCGCTTCTCCAGTCCAGCCGAACAGATTCTCTTTAAAGAAAATCACCGTCACTTCTCCTTCATGGGCCAGATAGGAAAACGCCTGACGATCGCCTTCCCAGTAGACCCGCTCATCGACAGTAATCCCCGAGAGCTGGCCTTCATTTTCAACATAATGATCGGCTGCCGCACTCAGATCAAAGTCGCTGGCTGTAAAGACGTTGTATATCGTAATGAGCATGAAGTTCATGGCAAACAGCCCGACAATCCCAAAGACGATCAAACCTTTGCTTTTCATTTTGAATCGCGTCCCTTCACATAAGAAATACCTGCCTTGATTTTACCCATTCAGTCCTTCGGCTTCAACCAGCGGGCAATATAGATAAACGGTGTGTCAATGACCGACACGATGAATTTGATGATATAGGTCGTAATAAAGATCTCCAGCCAGACGCCAAAGGAGTACCAGCCCCAAAACGCAATCGTACAGAAAATCAGCGTATCGACAAACTGACTGATGGCCGTACTGAACGTATTTCGCATCCAGAGCTGCCCGGGTCTGTGGAAAACCGTTTTAAAAAAGGCATAGATCTGTACGTCCAGAAGCTGGCTGATGACGTAAGCCGCGAGACTCCCGACGGCGACCTGCGGCAAGAGTTCAAAAATCGCCGCGAGATGCGGGTGGGCCATGTCATCGGCGTGGGGGATGAAGGCCACGACGAACTGCATGATGATTGAAGCGGCGATCAGCGAGCTGAAACCGAACCAGACGGCCTTACGCGCTTCTTTCTTGCCGTATTTCTCGTTCAGGATATCTGTCGCAAGAAAGACCGTCCCGTACATAATGTTGCCGAGGGTCGCGACGAGACCGAACAGTTCCACAAGCTTCAATACCTGCATGTTCGCAAGGACCGTCGAGAAGCCGATCCACACAAACAGCCCCGTCCGTCCGAAGAGGCGGTAGAAGACGAGCAGCATACTGAAATTGGCCACAGCAAAGATCAGCCAGAGGATTTCATTGGGCATAATGATTCACACTCCCCTTGTTGATTGACAATCAAGATTGATGTAAAACCGGAACACAGCCTTCACGAAAACGAAAAAGAGCGGATGCGTATGTCCGCTCTTTTCTCTATAAACCGTTTCCGCCTGGATCAGTCTGCAAGTCCCTGCATCGCTGTGATAAGAGACAGCTTGTACACGTCTTCCACATTACAGCCGCGGGACAGGTCATTCACCGGCTGGTTCAGTCCCTGAAGGATCGGGCCGATGGCTTCGAATCCGCCAAGGCGCTGGGCCACTTTGTAGCCGATGTTGCCTGCTTCAAGGCTCGGGAAGATGAACGTGTTTGCTTCCCCGTTTAACGGCGAATCCGGTGCCTTCTTTTTGGCAACGGACGGCACAAATGCCGCGTCAAACTGAAATTCTCCGTCCACGACGAGGTTCGGATCCTTCTCTTTGGCAAGGGCCGTTGCTTCAACGACTTTTTCCGTTTCCGGGCTCACGGCAGAGCCTTTCGTGGAGAAGCTGAGCATGGCGACTTTCGGGTCAATATCAAAGACACGGGCCGTTTTTGCTGCTTCCACAGCGGTTTCGGCCATGTCGCTTGCATCAGGGGCGATATTGATCGCACAGTCACCGAAGATGTATCGTTCGTCATTACGGACCATGACGAATGCGCCGGACGTTTTCTTCACGCCTTCTTTTGTCTTGATAATCTGCAGGGCCGGACGGACGGTGTCACCCGTCGCATGAGCCGCACCGCTCACCAGACCGCTGGCAAGGCCGGTATAGACAAGCATCGTCCCGAAATAGTTCGGGGTCTTCAAAATCTCTTGGGCCTGTTCTTTCGTGTTCTTGCCTTTACGGCGTTCCACGAACGCATCGACGAGGGCGTCAAAGCCGTCATACGTCTCCGGGTCATAGATCGTCAGGTCATCAACATTGACGCCGGCCTCTCCCGCCTTCGCTTTGACTTCATCAGGGTTGCCGACAAGAAGCGGCTCAAGGATTCCTTCTTTTTTTAATCGGACCGTCGCTTCGAGAATCCGTTCATCGGTACCTTCCGGAAAAACAATCGACGGTTTGACAGTTTTTACTTTTTCCGCGATTGCGGTAAACATATCACTCACGGGAAAACCTCCTTATTTACTCACTATTTCTAATCATACCTTGTTTTTATGCGAATTTAAATTGTTTCAGGCTCAAAAACCGGAAGTTTTAATTTTCAGACACGATTTCCGTCACGATTTCGCCAAAATCCGAGATCTCTCCTTGAATCCGGTTGGAAAAGAACGGTATAATGAATGAATAATCACTCATTATGAATCTGAACTTCACAAGGAGGATGTACCGATGTCTACAGAGGCGCTATTTAAACCTGTCACCATCAACGGACTTTCCCTTCGTTCCCGGGTCATTATGGGATCGATGCACGTCGGACTTGAGAGCATGGATCGGGGTGACGAGCGGCTGATTGCCTTTTACCGGGAACGGGCCCGCCACGAAGTGGGGCTTATCGTCACCGGCGGGGCTGCCGTCAATCCGGAAGGAAGCGGCGGTGTCGGCTTTATGACGATTTACGAACCGGAAGACGTGGAACGCTGGAAACCCCTCACTAAAGCCATCGACGATGAGGGGAGCGCCATCGCCCTGCAGCTCTTTCACGCGGGCCGCTACGCCTACAAGGCGCTAACCCAGGTCGATCCGGTTGCCCCGTCCGCCATTCAGTCCCCGATTAACCCTGATGTTCCTGTCGCACTGTCCGATGAAGGCGTCAGGCAGACGATCCGGGATTTTGCCAACGGCGCGAAGAACGCGAAAGAGGCAGGATTCCATGCCGTGGAAATCATGGGTTCAGAGGGGTATCTCATCAATCAGTTCATCTCCCCTGTCACCAATCAGCGGGATGACGACTGGGGCGGCAGCTTCGAAAAGCGGATCCGCCTGCCCATCGAAGTGACAAAAGCGGTGCGCGAGGCCGTCGGACCAGATTATCCCGTCATCTTTCGCATGTCCGGGCTCGACCTGATTGAAGGCAGCACCACCGACGAAGAAACCCTCGAGCTTGCCAAAGCCCTTGAAGAGGCCGGGGCGGATGTTCTGAATGTCGGGATCGGCTGGCATGAATCCCGTGTGCCGACGATCTCCATGAAGGTGCCGCGCATGCAGTTCGTGCCGGTCGCAGAGCGGATTGCCGATGCTGTCGGTGTCCCCGTCGTTGCATCGAACCGCATCAATGACCCCCGGGACGCAGCGAAGATCATAGCCAACTCAAAGGTCGCACTCGTCTCCATGGCCCGCCCGTTTCTCGCGGACCCGGCCATCGTTTCCAAAGGAAAAGAGGGGCGTTTTGACGACATCAATACGTGCATCGCCTGTAACCAGGCGTGTCTCGATCACGTCTTCGAGATGAAACCGGCATCGTGCCTCGTTAATCCGGAGGCAGGACGTGAACTCGACTGGGCCCTGACCCCGGCCGACACACCAAAGCAAATCGTCATCGTCGGGGCCGGTCCCGGCGGCCTTGAAGCAGCCAGGGCTGCGGCAGAACGCGGCCATAAGGTAACCCTGATCGATGAGAAGAGCGAAATCGGCGGACAGCTGAACTATTCGAAAAACATCCCGGGGAAACAGGAATTCTTTGAAACACTCCGTTATTACCGGGTTCAGCTCGACAAACTCGGCGTAAACGTTATCCTCAGCAAGCGCGTTTCCGGTGACGATCCTCTCTTCCGTGACGCCGACGAAGTAATTGTGGCAACGGGGATTACCCCGCGCGTGCCGGATATTCCGGGAATCGGGGAAGGACGCGTGCTCGGTTACCGGGACGTATTTGAAGGAGCTTCACCAGGTGAGAAGGTAACGATTATCGGCGGTGGCGGCATCGCCTGCGACGCGGCGCTCTACATGATGGAGCGGGGCACGAAAGAAGTCACCCTCCTGCAGCGGAGCAAGTCCTTTGCAAAGGGAATCGGTAAAACAACCCGCTGGGCGACGATTCTCGAGCTGAAGCAAAAAGGCATCACCATGATCGGCGGCATTGAATCTTACTCTGGTATTGAAGGCGGGACCGTCACCTTCGTCAAAAACGGGAAAGAAGAAGCCGTTGACGCAGACACCATTGTGCTCGCAGCCGGACAGCTCGTCAACAACACCCTCGCCGACGAACTGAAGGCAACCGGCAAACCCGTTCATATCATCGGTGGTGCCAAAGATGCCCTCGGTCTCGATGCAAAGCAGGCGATCTATGACGGCGCAGCCCTCGCCCGCGCCATTCAGTAACCCTACCAACAGAGAAAACCAAAGGAGGAATGACAGGTGAATACCGTAAATTATGTGATCGAATCCGGCATCGCGACGATTCAGATGAATCGCCCGGAGGTGCGTAACGCCATCAACGAAGAGATGCACCGAGATCTGTATCAGGCTTTTCAGGAAGCACGACGCGACGAGGATGTGAAGGTGATAGTTTTGACCGGGATTGATGACGCCTTTTCCGCCGGAGCGGATATCAAGAGCATCCCGGTTGAGGAGATGGACAGCTTTGATCACGGCACGTATCTTGAGGAGTATTACAATCCGCTCGTCACACTCATCGAAAACATCGAGAAACCCGTCGTCGCCTATATCAACGGCACGGCAGTGGGCGCGGGACTGAGCCTTGCCCTTGCCTGTGATATGCGGTTTGCCGAAGAAGACGCCAAACTCGCCCTCAGCTTTTTCGGCATCGGCCTGACGCCTGACGCAGGCGCAAGCTACTATCTTCCTCGCCTCGTCGGACTCGGTAACGCCATCGCCCTTGGCACCGGGAAACCGTTCACGGTCAAAGAAGGCATGCATTTGGGCCTGATCCAGGGCGTAGGCAACCCTGTCGAGACCGTCATGCAGCTGAAACGTGTGCCACATCCGGCCTACAGCTGGATGAAGAAGAACATGAAGTTCGGTATGGAAAACAGCCTCGAAGCCACGTTGGAACAGGAAATTGAGGGCCAGCGTGCCGCAGGCAGCTCCGAGGCCCATAAAGCCGCCGTCCGGGCCTTCCTGTCCCGTTGATGCATCTGTTTACTTTGTTCTAATTGAGAATATCCCTGTGTGATTGAGACTCTCATCACGCAGGGATATTTTATTTTCAGGCCCCTCACACTTGGTTATTGATACTGATTTTAGTATAATAGTTGATGGTAACTGATACTGACAATTGGAGTGATTATAATGGCAGAACCGGCAAAAACACTGGACGGCTGGTACGTCCTTCACGATTTACGCAGCGTGGACTGGGCATCCTGGAAGAAACTGAGTCCGACGGAGCGGGAGAACATCCTCTCTGAGTTTCACAGCCACCTCGAAAAGTGGGACGCAGTAGAGGCTTCACAGGAAGGCAGCCATGGCATGTACAAAATGATGGGTCAAAAATCAGACATCATGTTCATGTGGCTCCGCCCGACGATGGACGAGCTTCATGAGATTGAGCATGCCTTTAACAAATCCGGACTCGCGGAATTCCTGATCCCGAACTATTCCTATGTCTCCGTCGTGGAACTCAGCAACTACCTCCCTGCGGACAAGGATCCGAATGAAGATCCGGAGATTCAGGCACGGCTGAAACCGATCCTTCCGAAATGGCAGTACGTCTGTTTTTATCCGATGGACAAGCGCCGCGAGGGCAATGACAACTGGTATATGCTCGACATGGAAGACCGTCAGACGATGATGCGCAGTCACGGCATGATCGGCCGCGGCTATGCCGGCAAAGTCCGCCAGATCATCAGCGGGTCCGTCGGCTTCGACGACTGGGAGTGGGGCGTGACGCTTTATGCCCACGATATGCTTCAGTTTAAGAAGCTCGTGTATGAAATGCGCTTTGACGAAGTCAGCGCCCGTTACGGCGAATTCGGCTCGTTCTTTGTCGGCATGCAGCTCCCTGCAAAAGAGCTCGGCGACTATTTTTACGTGTAATAACGGTTAATTTAAAGCGGATCCTGCTTATTTGCAGGATCCGCTTTTCATTCACCTGTAAAAAACAGATGAACGTGAGGGGGCTCAGTTGTGTATTTTATTGCTGAATTCATGAATCAGCTGATTCAATATCGATGTTCCAACAGGATGTTTCCCATAATTCCTGATCAATTTCCATGTCGTGATTGTCAATGAGCCTTTAGCTGAGTAGTGTCTGACCATGGATGCACCATTTTGACCAGCCCATCCTTGGAAATAACCGGACAGTATTTCTGATGAATCAGCCAGGGCACTGTTTCCGAACATATAAACGATGCGTCCAACTGTCCCCCCGATTTTTTCATAATTCGTCATTGGGATGACATACTCCGGGAAGATTCCATGGAACTCCCATCCCATTTCTTTTTGCAATGGGATCTCAGGGAACTTGGCCGTGTTCACATAGTTCATCGATGACGTCCGATTCCAGCTTTCACCCCGATCCATCTCTCTGAATGTAATCGGTCCTTTTTCTGCAATTGTGTCTCCATCTTCTGCAAGGAAAAGAATCTGTTTCCCCATGATATAGGACTCTTCGAATTCTTTCGTCAATTGTCCTGTAATGGCAATATCAGCTTCATTCATCTCTTCGGCGATATCAAACCCCTGACGCCTGAGCTGTTCAGCAAATGTTTCCGGCAAATAAGCTGTATATACTCTGATCCCCTGACGTCTCGCAGGTTCCTGCTTCGTAATCGTCAGTTCATATTCATTCTCTACAACGGAACCGTCTTCCAACTCAAGACGAAGGTTCAGGGTAATGGACATGGTCTTAGTATCCTCTGGAATCATGAAGCGGATATCTTCCTGCAATTTTACCCACACATTTGTTCCTTCATCGATCATCCGGCTTTCTTGCAGATTCAGTTCAGGAATTTCGCATATAAGGGTTCCTTTCAGGGGGCGAAAATCATGATTGGAAATCATCAGTTCGGCAGTCAAAGCATCACCTGTCCAGACATTCCGTTCTTTCAAATCTGCCATGACAACCAGGGGGCCGTTAAATCTATTGGCCTTTTCGAATCCTTTTTTGAAGTTTCGTGCGTAGTCCATCCATCCGTTTGTTTCCCACTCGATATCGGTCAACTCTGTCACGACGTATCCGTTAATCCCTCTTTCTTTTCGCATTTCTTCAATGAGGCCCTGATTAGCTCTGAACTGCCTTCGCTGCGAACACGCGGCAAGCTCTGCATAATCACGAAACACTTCATTCAACTGATAGCGTTCAAAGTGCTCAAAGAGTGTTAACGGTCTCTTAAAGTCTTCTTTATGCGTGTCATCACCCAGGTTTTCGTACCATAATGGCTGTTTTCCATAATAATCAATCATGTCCTGAGGATCGGGCAGTCCCCACACACCAAACTCAGACACAATGACAGGTTCTTGAGAGGAAACTTGACCTGGTACAAAATTTGCATCCGGCGATCCGATAATATTTTCTCTGAGATCCGCTTTCCACTCGACAGACTGTTCAGGTACCGTGAAATAACGATGCGTATCATTGACATCAGTCACGACATGTCGCCATCCTGAATTATCACAGATGAGCCGCGTCGCGTCACTTGCCCGCACCTCTTCAAATAGTTCTTTTACGTACCGTTGCTTCTCGCTGTCATTACTGAGATCCCACTCCAAGCCCCACTCTTCATTATAAATCGACCAAATTATGATTGACGGGTGGTGTGCATCACGTTTAATCATTTCGAGCAGGTCTTTTTTGAAACGGCGATTTGCCTGGGCTGAAAACTTAACCACGTTCGGCGGCTCTTCCCATATCAGCATCCCCATCCGATCCGCCCAGTACAGATACTCCGGTGTTTCGATCTTAATATGCTTTCTCAGGAGATTAAATCCCAACTGCTTCGCCTTTTGGATTTCATCTTTGATGAAAACTTCTCCGGGCGCAGAATAGATCGTATCCGGATAAAACGCCTGATCAAGGGCTCCTCTGATTTTGAGAGGTTGGCCATTCAACCAGACATCCCCGTCCTTTTGATAAACATTCCGCATACCAAAATGTTTACGCTTCTCATCGTATGTGTGCTCACCCGAGACGAGCCTTACAGTCACATCATATAAAAACGGATCTTCCGGAGACCAGAGACGAATGTCATCCCATTTAATGAACATCCACTCCTCTTCTTGCGCTTCTTTCCCGACGATCTCCTCATGTCCGTTATGTTCTGTTACGGATATTTGTAAAGAAAGCCCGTCCGGCAGCTGTTCGTTGGCAGTTACCTGTACCCATACACCCGATAAATCCTCAGCTGGCCGGATTTGAATATCTTTAAGATGGATGGCCGGACGTTGTTCCAACGTAACAGATTGCCAAATTCCACTGACACGCGAATACCATGAGCCCTGTTTCCCAATGGGGATTTCCGCATTATCCGAAGGGTCATACACCCTGACCGTAAGTTGATTAACACCTTCATTCAGGGCTTTATCAAAATTGAACTCAAATGGCGTGTAGCCGCCTTCGTGGCTGCCTAGGTATACGCCATTCAACCAAACCTTTGCTTCGTAATCCACCGCATCAAAAGTAACGACTGTAATGTCATGATCTTTTGGCTTCTCTGCGTGAAATTCGCACTGATACCAGGCAGCACCTGTATAGGTACTGAAACGGTCATCCCTTTGCCATATGTGAGGAACGGTAACCTCTGTTCCTTTATCGCTCAAAGATTTCATGTACCATTCCTGATTAAGACCTTGCTGATCCGGATCAGTAAGAAAAATCCAACTTCCGTCCAAGATGATTTGTTTTCGCATGACTTTTCCTCCAATTCTACTTTATGCCTGACAGGGCAATCCCTTTAATAATATGTTTTTGGAATAACAGAAATACGATCAGCGCCGGGATACTCGCCAAGACATTCGAAGCCATAGGTACAGCAAGGTCCGTTGCAAAATTGCTTTGGAATGTCGGTATCCCTACAGGAAGTGTCATCATTCTGGTCTCCTGCGCCACAAGAAGGGGCCAAAGCAGATTATTCCAGGACTGGATAAAGACAAAGATACTGACAGCAGCCATCGAACTCCGCGATAAGGGGAGAATGATCTTGGCCCACATCGTAAAATAGCCTGCTCCATCAATCTTAGCTGCTTCCAAGAGTTCGCCTGGTAATTGATCAATGAACTGTTTCAAGATCAAAAATGCAAGGGGTAAGAGCATACCCGGCCAAATCAGGGCATGATAAGTATTCACCCAGTTCAAATCAACGATCATGTTAAAAAGCGGAACGACTATGGATTCCACAGGAACCATCAAGCCGATCAGAATAAATGCGAAAAGGAATTTTTTCCCTCTAAACGGAATGCGCGAAACCGCAAAAGCTGCCCAGGATGCAAAGAATACGGTGACTACAGTCTGAACGACACCGACAAGGACACTGTTGAACGTCCACTGCCACATCATCGCTGTTCCGTCAGGTCTTAAAACGGCCCGATAGCTGTCCAGGCTGAACGGACTTGACAGAAGTTGACCAATTACCGTCACCGTGGATCCCGGTGGTTTAAACGAGGATATGATCATCCAAAGCAGCGGGAGAATCATAATGGCGGCCAGTCCGTAAGCTGCCACATAAATCCAGAATTTGCTTGATAATATCGTTTTATTCAGCATGGTGATTCACCTCTCTTTCATCAGTCTTTTGACATCATAAACCTGTATTGCAGATAAGCCACTAATGAGATCACGAGGAACAAAACAAAGGATATCGCTGAAGCATAGCCCATATCCCATTGTCTGAACGCGACCTGATAGATATAGTGGACGAGTGGTGTCGTTGATATACCTGGTCCACCGTTGGTAATCAGGAACGTTTGTCCAAACAATTTAAACGAGGCTATGGTTTGCAGCAAAATGACCAGGACCATAACTCCCCGGAGTGACGGAAAGGTTATGTATTTGAACTTCTCCCATTTGTTAGCCCCGTCAATATCGGCAGCCTCGTAAATGTCTTCCGGTATTTCTTGCAGACCAGCCAATAGCAAAATCATATTAAAACCGACTGTCCACCATAAGGTCGCGATCAGAATCGACAGCCAACCCATTCCCCAACTTCCAAACCATGATATTTCCATCGCGATTCCTAGGGAACTTAACGTTTCTGCAAGAAGCCCAGTCCGTGACTGTAAAATAAATACCCAGATACTTCCCACTACAGATATCGAAAGCATATAAGGCATGAAAAATGCACTTCTGAGTAAGGTGGTTCCCTTCAGTTTCGAATTGACAAAGAGAGCCATGACAAGCCCCAGACCGACAATCGTTGGCGTGGAGATCAGAATAAAGTAGAGTGTGTTACCAAAAGAAACCCAAAACTTTCCGTCCGTCATCATGTGGACGTAATTATCCAACCCGACAAAATTTTGTTCCACACCGTAGACACCGCTTGTCAGACTGGTTATAAACCCCTGAATGATGGGATAGATCCAAAACCAGCAATATAAAATCATGAATGGCCCGAGAAATACAGCAGCAGTCAGATAATTTTTGATCACCGTCTTTTTCTTATACCGTTCAGCTGAGAAAACCTCATCACTTTTTTCAACTGTTTGTTTATCCATTCCAATCACCCCTTTAGATGAGTATCCGGAGCCTAAATGCTCCGGATACTCTGTATGACTGCTTATTCCCCGACGATGCCTTCCACTTTTTCTTGTGCATTACGAATACCGTCTTCAATGGAACTTTGACCATAATTGATTTGCACCAGGGACTCTAAAATCTCGTCCTGAATGGAGCTTGCCTGCGCGGACTGCGGTACGTATACGACATCATCCATGACCGCAGCATAGTCAGAACGGTATGGAAGATCCTGATAATCAGCAGATTCAATAACGGACGGCTTTGGCGGAACATGCCCGGCTTCTGCCCACATCACGCTATTTTCCGCGAGCCAATCTGCAAATTGAACAGCAGCGATCTGTTTATTGCGACTGTCCTGCTTTGGAACAATCAGTGTATGTGAGTTCCCCCACGCCGCCGGCTGATCATACAGCTGTGGAAACGGCACAGCCTGAAATGCCAAATCTTCCTCTGTTTCAAAATTCCCCGTTGCCCAGACACCACTGAATGTCACTGCAGCCTGACCGGTTTTGAAAATGTCATAGCTGTTATCACCAACATCTGCCGGCATCAGATCACGATCAATCCAATCAGTCATCAGTCTCATGGCTTCAATACCTTCCGGTGAATCGATTGCCACATCTGACCCTGTGAGATAATCATGTCCCTGCTGGCTGACTAAGGCGTGCCATACCCAGTAAGTAAAAATGTTGTTTGTACCCATGATCATGGGCGATATATTATCCGGAAGTTCCTGGTCAAGAGTTTCGAGCATAGCCGTAAATCCTTCATGACCCTCGTCCATTGCAATGCTGCCGTCTTCATTAAGTAATCCGGCCTCATCGAGAAGATCTGTATTGTAGTACATGATCACGGCATGCGTATCTAACGGAACGGCATAATGTTTGTCATCAATGACGGTTGCATTGACTTGATTATCGGCAAAAGTACCCCAGTCAATCCCAGCTTCTTCTGCCAGTTCATCCAAAGGCTCAATGGAACCCGTCGGAATCAATTCGGGTAAATTAGAGACATGGGATACCGCAATATCAGGCGCAGAGTTGGAAACCAGTGCCGTTCTGAGTTTCGGATAATAGTCATCCCAGTTATTATTCATGAACTCGACCTGAATGCCTTCATGCTCTTCATTAAACTGCCTGACCATTCCCTCCATAAACTCACCGTCTGAACCACTGAATGGCACCCAATAACTTAATTCAACGACCTCTCCATTGGCACCGCTTACATTATTGTCCGAGGCAGTTGCATCTCCAGATGCATTTTCATCCGTTCCACAACCTGCAAGAATACCTGCGAGAAGCGCCGTACTAGTTAACCCAAATGAAACCCCTTTCAATTTACCCATCATCGTTTCCTCCTTTATTGATTAACTGATTAGGTCTTTATATTAACATGTTTTATTGTTTTATTACAACTTATTTTTATATAAAAAGAAAAAGTTTTTTGTTTCATTCATGTTCATAAGTGAACAAATGATGAGTGAATGCTGATATATCAGCACTTTTTTAATTAAATGCATGTAATCAAAAAAAGCCTCCTGATTAACGGAGACTTTTTAATGCAAATATATTTGTTATTTTTGATTTTCATATCGCAGGTTCATAACGATCGCCTGACGGTAATTCCCGAATTCCTTGCCGAACAGGTTGATCCCACCTACATTTACTGCGTCTTCTTTAATCCCGAATCGCAATGAAATATACGGATTCTCCGTGATAGCAAGGTCAGAAATGGTGATATCAGATATATTCACCCCATCAAGAAAAGTCCCTTCCCGATTGATTTTCCACGTTTTAAGGAGTCCGAATTGGGTGTTATGAATCCCCCACCATTTTGGTGTATTAAATCCTCGCTCACCGCCAAAATCTCCGGGAGAAGTCCATGTCCCAACGTCTGTCTGATTAACCCACAATGTAATATCGGAGGGCCAATCCAGTTTGAAGTAGGGGGCTTCGGAACAGAGTTCAGCAGAAAATTCGATTTCTGAAGGTCTTGCACCATAAGGAACTCTGTTTGGAAAGCGATATTCCACATAGCCATTTTTGAAAAACAACAATTGCGCCTGATGACGATCCGTCTCATAAAACGACCGGGGGTCATCTTGCATACCGATATAATCATGCTCACCAACAAGCCCGCAACTAGGTTCGGCATGAACATCAATAAATTCCCCAACAGGCATTTCAATAGAGATCGTATTCTTTTCGAACTCAATGTCACCTTCAAACAGATCAATGACAATGCGATCAAAGTTCTTGGAATTGATTTTCTGTGTGCCTCGGCCTGGCACGAGCTCTGTTGTTATCAGACCAACCTCCTCCAGCTTTTTTACATTTACAGCTGTTGTCGAGAATGGCAGGCCGAGCTTTTCAGAAAGCTCATTTACATTATGGGGGCCATGACTCAGTATTTTTAAGATATTCATCCGGTGTTCATTCGCTATCGCTTTACAAACGGATAGTGCATTGTCCATGTTTAATGTAAGATTTTTCATAATGCCTCCGTATATAACAACTTTTCTTAAATTATAGCATGCTATCTTCGATTAATGAATATGCATCGTTGCACTTCGTGCCTGATCAAAAATGCCCCTTATACAATCATTGATACGCAATCAAAAATTTCTCTCATTCCACCACGGCCGCAATCACAATCAGAATCCAGCCTGCAATGAACGCCACGCCGCCGATCGGTGTAATCGCACCGAGAACCCGGATGCCTGTGAGACTGAGTGCATAGAGACTCCCGGAAAAGAGCAGAATGCCCGCAAAGAATGACCAGCCTGCTGCCGTCAAAAGCCCCGTTGAAGAGAGATGGTTCATCAGAATCGCCACGGCGATGATTGCCAGCGTATGAATCATATGATACTGCACACCTGTCTCAAAGGTTCCCTTATAGCCCATTGCTTCGAGCTTATCATTCAGCGCGTGGGCCCCAAACGCACCCAGTGCCACGAACAGAAAACCGCTCATCCCGCCTAGTATCAAAAAAAGTTTCACAATATCCGCCTTCTTTCTTGTCTTTGATTATTCGTTCCTCTACAATCGTACCAAACCTGATTGATTAGGAGGTAGCCCCATGCATTCACCCATCACCGTTCGTCCTTATACGGTCCGCGATTATGACGATTTGCTCCTGATTCAAAAAGAATCCTTTCCCCCGCCTTTTCCTGAAGAGCTGTGGTGGCAAAAAAACCATATAGAGGCCCACACGGCAACGTTCCCTGAAGGCGCCATGATTGCCTATGTGGGGGATGATCCGGCCGGATCGGCCACCGCCCTCATCACTCATTTTGACGGATCCCCGCATACGTGGGATGAAGTCGCCGATGACGGTTTCATTCGAAACAGCCATACTTCGGACGGAGATACCCTTTACGGCATTGATGTCTGCGTCCGCCCCGCTTACAGGGGATTCGGTGTCGCCAAAGCCCTCTACGATGCCCGAAAAGAGCTCGTCATCTCCCTTGGCCTGAAGCGCTACGTAGCAGGCTGCCGGATTCCGGACTTTCATAAAGCCGAACCGGATCTGTCCGCAGAGGACTATGTGAATGACGTTCAGGCCGGCAAAAGGACGGATCAGGTCTTGACCTTTATGTTAAAACAGGGGCTGCACGTCAAACAAATCATCCCCGATTACCTCGATGACGGGGAATCAAGGAACTACGGCGTCATCGTCGCATGGGAAAACCGCAATCTGCGCTAGCAGGTTGCGGTTTTTTTCATGAGGAGCGGGCTTTATCTGATCAAAAATCAAGCAGGCTGTCCGATTGCGGCTTCTCATCTTCGTCGTAAATGGTTTCCCGTTTCCGTTCTTCCGTCTGCTTTTTTTGTTTGGCTGCCATGTCACCGACACGCTGGCCTTTTTCGTACGCCCTTACCTGATCCTGTTTTGGTTCAGGCTCATCCAAAGGTTTACCCGGAACAGCAGCGGGGCCTTCAACCCTTGTCTTCTCAAGATCTTCAAGACTTGCATGATGGACCGGCGGCACGTACCCGCTTTTTGGAGCGGAAGACTCCGCGAGAAGCTCACTGTAAGCCTGAATGAGTCTCGCCTGTTCCGCCACAGCCGCCGGCTGATCCTGAACGTCTTTCATCCGTCCGAGAGCCTGTTCCATTTTTTCGATCACAGTCGATACCGGAATATCCATAATGCCTCACACCTCTGTTGATCCGCGTTACACGGATTGAATTTTATTTTCCGTCAGCGCCAGATACATCTCCACATCCTGCTTCAGAAAATCGATGGCATCCTGCCAGAAATCCGCCGCAGTCAAATCCACATCGAGATGCTTCTTCGCAAGGTCTTCCACGTTCATGCGACCGGTATCCCGGAGAAGGTTCACATACTGTTCTTCAAACCCTTCCCCTTCCTGCCGGGCCCGTGCATAAATGCCCATGCTGAAGAGATAACCGAAGGTGTACGGGAAGTTATAGAACGGGACTCCGGTTATATGGAAATGAAGCTTCGATGCCCAAAAGGTCGGCGAGTAATCGGCAAGAGCGCCGCAATAGGCTTCCTTTTGCGCCTCTTCCATCAGTTCATTCAGCCTGCTTGTGCTGACAATGCCCCGTTTTCGTTCTTCGTAGAAACGGGTTTCAAAGAGAAAGCGGGAATGAATGTTCATGAAGAAGGCTACGCTTCGGCTCAGTTTGTCATCAAGGAGCTGAATCTTCTCCTCATCGGTTTCCGCCTGCTCCACCGCTGCGTCCGCGACAATCATTTCTGCAAAGGTCGAAGCCGTCTCCGCCACGTTCATGGCATAGCGCTGGGCCATTTGCGGCAAATCATTCATGACGGCCTGATGGTACGCGTGTCCAAGTTCGTGAGCAAGCGTCGCGACGTTCGATGCCGATCCGTCATAGGTCATGAAAATCCTTGACTGCTCTTTGATCGGGAAACTCGCGCAGAATCCGCCTGGGCGTTTCCCCGGACGGTCCTCCGCCTCGATCCAGCCATCCTGAAAAGCCTTTTTGGCGAAGTCGGCCATCTTCGGACTGAACTGGCGGAACTGTTCGATAATCATCGCCGCGGCGTCGTCATACGACACCTCACTGACGTCGGTGGAGAGAGGGGCGTTGATGTCATAGATCGAGAGACGATCGAGGCCGAGCACCTGCGCCTTCCGCTCCATATACGTTACGAACGGATCCTTATTGGCTGTGATCGTGTCCCACATGACATCAAGGGTCTTCTCCTGCATCCGGTTGATCTTGAGCGGTTCTTTCAGCACACTGTCCCAGCCTCTTGCTCCGTAAACGGCAAGGCGGTAACCGGCCAAATGATTCAGCGTGTTCGTGAAGAGCTCCGCTTTTTCGTTCCAGGCGTTCTCAAGCTGTTCAAACACGTATTGCCGCTCAGCTCGTGATGAAGAGCTCAGTTTGTTTGAAGCCTGTCCGACGGAGTACGTTTTCGTCTCCCCGCCGAGTTCAAGTTCAATCTCCATCCGGCCGACAAGGATGCTGTAGAAATCTCCCCACGCCTGATAACCGTCAACGGAAAGCCGTTGAATCAGTTTTTCCTGTTCAGGAGGTAGCTTGTCCTTTGCGGCTTCCCTGCGCTCATTCAGGTTGAACACCAGCGCCTGCATGGCCGGCTCATTGACGAACGCCGCCCACTCTTCATCGTTGAAGTCGAGGAGCTGTCGGTCCACAGTCGTCATGGCCGCTGCAAAATCCGAAGAGAGTTTACTGACATTCCCTCCTGCGATTTTCGCCTGGTGATCATTGATATCCTGCGCATTCAGGCAGCTGATAAAAGCACCTGCCTCCCGGGTATGACGGCTGATTTCCTGCATCTCTTCCACCGCTTTTGCCCACTGCCAGGTGCTTCTTTCACCCTTCGCTTCAAGGGTCTCCACCTGATCTTTGAACTCGGTGATTTTCTTCTCAAGGGCCGTCAGATGCTGTTTGAACGCATCCGAGTCGCTCGATCCCCCTTCAAAAATTGCAGATAAATCCCAGGTTGTTGTGTATGTCTGTACCATGTGCCAATCATCCTTTTTTGCAAATTTGATCACGTGTGTCCGGATTATTTTCTGCCATACTGACTGATGGCCTGAATATCATCGGATTCATAAAGGTAAAAGCCCGTTCGCTCAAGTCCTGCCACGGTAAGCATGGCATCCGCAAGCTGTTCCCCTTCCACGGGGCGGTACTTCTCAAGCCGGCCTGTCATCCATTTCATGAGCGGCCTCGCGACGACTTCCGCCGCTTTCTCTCCCGGACGGACATCATTTCGTTCTCCGATCAGAAGAGACGGCCTGAAGATGTGCAGGGCCGGCAGCTTCATCTTGATCAGTTCATCTTCAAACCGCCCTTTTACACGGTTGTAAAAGAACGTTGAGTCCCGGTTCGCTCCCATAGCTGTTACGGTCAGGAATTGGGCCGCCTTCCCCGCTTTCGCAAGCTCTGCGAGCTTCAGGGGATACGTATAGTCGACCCGGACAAAATTGGCCTTCGAGCCCGCCTGTTTCATCGTCGTCCCCAAAAGGACAAAGACATGATCCCCTTCCTCAAACACATAGGAAGCCCGGTCGAGCTCATCGAAATGCACAATATGTTCTGTGATTAACGGATTCCGGTGAAACAGCGTCCTTCTTCTTGAGATCAGATGGATCTCGTCATAGGTCTGCTTTTCTATAAGGGCTTTGACAAGCCGGGTTCCGACCATGCCTGATGCCCCTGCAATGACTGCTCGTTTCATCTCACTCACTCCTCGTCTATCATTCATGCATTTGAAAAACAGCTGTCGCTCATCGCACACCGATTGCTTTCACGTTCCCTGAACGGCACCGTGTTTTTGATCACCTGTATGTTTTCCCTTTATGCTTCCATACAAAACCTCAGCGGTTCAGGACAGATCAGGCAGGCGGATCAAAAAGGATGTTCCTTTTCCTTTAATGGAATCGATATCGATACTGCCACCAAGTTCTTTTACGATCCGGTAACTCGTCGCAAGCCCGAGTCCGTGTCCAGCCTCCTTCGTCGTAAAAAACGGTGTTCCGGCTTTTTTGGCCGTTTCCTCATCCATGCCATCACCGGTGTCACTGATTGTGATCACCACTTCCGCCGGATCCATCGATTCACTGTGGGCCCGGAGAATAAGCCGTCCGCCATCAGGCATCGCCTCGATCGCATTGCGAATCACGTTGGACAGCACCTGTTTGAGCTTGTGCACGTTCGTCAGAATCGGTTCGTCTCCCTCTGCAAAAAAGGTCTCCACTTCAATGTGCCGCTCCTGTATATCCGGTTCATGCAGCGTCAAAATCTCATCTATCTGACCGCCCACATACGTCTCATTGAGTTCCTGTTCATCCACCTCTTCAGGGGAGCTGATATTCATCAGCTCATTCATGATATCGTTGACGCGGTCGATCTCACTCAGGACAACACGGTAATGCTCCTTATTCTTTCCGTTATCCCGCTGTTCGAGAAGCTGCATAAACCCTTTAATGGTCGTCATTGGATTACGGATTTCATGAGCGAGTCCCGCCGCCATTTGGCCGATCATGCCAAGCTTTTCCGAATGAATCAGCTCCCGTTCCATCCGGCGGTTTTCCGTCAGTTCCTGCAACACGACAAGCAGTTCCTCGCCTGAACGTTCAGGCGGGTTCAATGAGGTCAGATGCGTCATGCTGAGAAAAAAGATCCGCTCATTACCGAACTCATCTTGACAGCTGATCTCAGTCTGTCGCTTATCCCGGTGTTGATTCTCCGTTTCACCCGTGAACAGCTTTACCTGTTCACAGAAATGACGGAAAAAGGCTGATTCAGCCATAAGGTCCGCGACTGATCGTCCGTCGACATGCTGACCATCAAAGCCGAACAGACGCTTAAACTGCCGGTTCGCAAGCGTGATCGTTTGGCTTGTTGTATCTGCAGCAAACACGCCATTATCCGTCGCTGCGAGCACCTGTGTCGATTTCTTATGACTGTCTTCGCGCTCCCGGATCCGTTCGGTCATATCATCAAACGCCTGATGCAGATGATCTGCTTCCAGGTATGCTTCATTTTTCTTTTGTTTGACCTCATCTCCTTCAGCGTAGGCTTTCGTTCTGTCGACAAGCTCACGGATCGGTTTGACAAGATAATCAGACAGCTTCAGGACCGAGATGATCAAAATCACAAAAACCAGAAAAAAGAAACCGACGTAACGGATCAGAAGATGATCCAGAGAGCTGTACAGATCATCTTCATGCATGGCAATCCCCACATACCAGCGGTGCGGAAAACCCTGAATCTCGTTTGTTCGCGAGAACGCGTGGACCTCGCCGTTAACCTGCAGCGTCGTCCCTGAAGGATGAATGTCATCATTCAGTTCGTCTTTGTTCACACCGAGTTCCTCAAAATAATTGACGTTCATGACGAGCTCCTGATCCGGATGAGACAGAATCATTCCGTCTTCCCGGAGCAAAAAGGCATACCCTTCCGAACCGCCCGACCGCTGCTGAGTCGTATAGTCATCAATACGCTCATAGAACACATCGAGATCAAACGACGGCGACACATAATACAAAAGCTCGTGATCATGCGTGTAAACCGGCGCTCCCAAAACGAGCACCGGTCTTCCGATCGCGTCTGAATAATAAATATCCGACATCTGCTTCAGGCCTGATTCACTGACCTCATGAAACCACTCCCGATCACCGAGATTCCTCCCGGTCATCTCGTTCTCCGTATCAATGAGAACCGTGCCCTCCTGATTCAGAATAATGGCGTCATAATAAATATTATTGACAGACAAAAAATTATACAGCTCTTCACGAATGCTCAGCACAGGACTGTCGGGACTCCTCATCACCGGACTCCTTGTCAGCATCTCCACATCCATCAGCCGTTCATTTATTAAGTTAAGCAGCTCAGCAGACAAATTCGCCGTCTGGCTGATCATGGAATCTTCAAGCTGATTGGACAGTTCCTGCTTTTGTGACGTGTAGCCGATAAACCCGACTACACTCATGGGAATGAGCGTCACAAGCACAAAGAAGACAACCAGCTTGGAGCGGAGACTTTTAAACATAAGCTTACCTCTCATTTATGGAATATCGTACAGAACGTCTTCTTTAAATTTTACCACAAAGAGGGATTGGTGACGTCAACAATCCCATCTTCTCTCCACAGAACCGGCTGTGCCGGTCATTCATAGATGCGTCGGATTGCCTGTGTGCCAAGATCGCCAAACCCGTCTTGCTCAAGTTTTTCATAGAGAGCCTTCGCCTGAGCCAGACCAGGAAGATTCAAACCGAGCTGTTCAGCAGATTCAATCGCAATCCCCATGTCTTTGACAAAGTGCTTCAGGTAGAAGCCCGGATCATCGTCGCCTGCAATCATCTTCCGTCCAAGCTTCGACATGGAGAAGCTGCCTGCAGCGCCGGTCTCTATCACATTGAGCACCTGTTCCTGCGACAGTCCGGCAGCTTTCGCGTACGCCAGTGATTCCGCCACGCCGAGCATCGTCGAAGCAATGGCTATCTGATTGGCCATCTTCGTGTGCTGCCCGGCCCCCGCCGGTCCGAGCCGTTCAATCTTCGCACCCATGCATGATAAAACAGGCATCACTTGATCAAAGACCTCCTGATCGCCGCCGCACATAATCGCAAGCTTGGCTTCCCTCGCACCGACGTCCCCTCCGGAAACCGGGGCATCGAGTGTGCGGATTCCCTTCTCTTTTGCCCGCTTCTCTATCCGTTCAGCCAGATCCGGTCTCGAGGTTGTCATATCAATCAGGACCGCTCCCGAAGACGCATGCTCAATCAGGCCATTCTTATGAAGGTACATCTCCTCCACATCCTTCGGATAGCCAACGATGGTGATGATGATGTCTGCGTGTTTCGCCACCTCCGCAGGACCATCGCACCAGATGGCACCCTGCCTGCACAGTTCATCGGTCTTTGCCTTTGTGCGGTTGTATACGTAGAGCGGATAGCCCTCATTCTGAATGTGACCTGCCATACTCTTCCCCATCACACCTGTGCCAATAAATCCTACTGCCGGTTTACTCATCGTTCATTCCCCCTTAAAAAATCGTTCGTCTTTCTGCATAGTTCCACAAACTGCGCCCAAAATCCTGCAATCTTCTCATGAAAAGTGGACAGTTTCTCTTCATTATCCGTGCATTCTGTGGCATAATAAAAAAGACGAATCATTTTATAGGTCATAAATATCCGAACTTTATACCCATAACGGGTACGATATGCAAAGAAATCATTGGGAGGTTTCACAAAATGGCAAAGCTATTAATTACAGACGATGCAGCATTCATGCGCATGACGCTGAAGAAAATGGTCACTGACGCAGGCTATGAAGTCGTCGCAGAGGCGGCAGACGGAAAAGAAGCGGTTGAGCTTTACAACGAGCACAAGCCGGATCTCGTGACCATGGACATCACGATGCCGGAAATGAACGGCATTGAAGCTCTTGAGCAAATTAAACAGAACGACCCTGGCGCAAAGGTGGTCATGTGCTCAGCCATGGGCCAACAGAACATGGTTGTTGAAGCAATCCAAAAAGGCGCTGTCGATTTTATCGTCAAGCCTTTTGATGAAACCCGGATCCGTGAAGCCCTGGAGAAGGCGCTCTCGAGATAAATACCGGAAAAGGCCGGTGCAGAGATCATCCGTGATCCGTGCACCGGCCTTTTTGTGTTCTTTTTTCTGTTTGATATCCAAATCTCGTTAACCGGACGGCGTCTTCAGTGACCAGGCTTCAATATCGGGGTTTTCATGCCAGTCTCCTTCAAAGGTGATGGAATCATTCAAGATATCCGGAAAGAGTCTTGACGTGAAGACCATCTCTCCTCCGTTTACAAAGACTTCGACGGATGAATGATCAATGAACACACGAAGCGTCTCGACGCTTCGCGGACGACCATAGCGCCTTTCCCTGTTCACTCCGCCGATCTCAGTCCGCTCAAAGGTGACAAGGCAACCGTCTTCATGGCTGACAGTAAGACGCCCCTCTCCGTGGATCATCATACTGAAGTAGCCTTCCCCAGGAATCTGCAGATTACGCACCTCGATTTCAAGCGTTCGTCCCCTGATACCTTCGAGCTCAAACGGCGCGATGGAACGAGTGACTTCTTTGTGTTCAACCCCTTTGCCGGCACGCAGTTTTTCGAGCTCCTTCACCGGCTTCTGGATCAGCAGTCCATCTTGCATCCTAAGCTCTCTCGGGAGCGTCAGACAGTGAATCCAGTGATGACTGATTGTCGGGTGACGGTCCTCTGCCTGTTCAGGCACACCCATCCAGCCGACCATGATCCTTCTGCCATACTCGTCTTCCGTTGTTTGAGGGGCATAAAATTCAAAGCCGCGATCGAGTTCATGAAAGGCACCCGGGTTGAAACGGCCGGTCTTTCGGTCGAGTTCCCCTTTAAACCAGCCTGCCTGATAGGTGTTCAGATAATGAATCCCGTCAGGCTCAAGCCCCTGTGGCGACACGATCAATATGTCGGTGCCGTTGAGCTGAAAGAGATCCGGACATTCCCACATATAGCCAAAATCACCGAGAGGATCGAGGTTCGAACCTGCAACGGGGCCGACAAATTCCCACGTCCGGAAGTCGTCCGAGCGGTACAGTAACGCACACCCTTCTTCGTCTTCCGTCTGTGCACCGATGACGAGATAATACACACCTGCTTCTTCCCAGACTTTCGGATCGCGAAAGTGAGCTGTATACCCGTCAGGCAGCGTATCAATCGCCGGCCCCTGTTTCATAAAGGTGATCCCGTCCTTGGAGACGGCGGTGCACTGATAAGAAGAACGATTTCCCTGATCGTCTTTCACATTGCCGGTATAAATGAGCGTCAAATCACCGTTCACATCCAAGGCACTGCCTGAATAACAGCCGTTCTTCTCATACCACTCGGACGGCGCCAGGGCCACCGGCTCTTCTTTCCATGTGACGAGGTCCGTCGAAGAGACGTGCCCCCAAAATTTCGCCCCGTGTGTCGTGGCAAAAGGGTTCCACTGGTAAAAGAGATGATACACACCGCGCCACTGAATCCAGCCATTCGGATCATTGATCAGTCCAACAGGCGGACCGACGTGGAACTGTTGCCGGTACGGATCCGCCCCGACACTTCCTTCGTGATTCCTCCGTGCCTGTTCCGCTTCTTCAAGCAGCTGTTTCTCTCTGTCTGTCATGCGTTTTCCCACCTTATGATTGATTCGTCCTGATTGTTTCGTTCACCTGGTCGAGGGTCGGCAGTGCGGCCATAGCCCCTTTTGTCGACGCGGCAAGCCCTCCTGATACTGAAGCAAAGGCCGCCATCTTAAGAGCCTCTTCCCGGCTGTATGCCGTCACAGGTTTGCCCTGCTCACTGAGCTGATAAAGAATGCCCGATACAAAGGCATCCCCCGCTCCGGTTGTATCCACGGCATTCACCTTCATGGCATCAGCCCGGACCGGTTCCTGATCCTGCATAAAGATCCAGCTGCCGTCGGCACCGAGGGTCACAATCACCATCGGAATGCGGTACTCGGCGAGGGCCTCAATCCCGGCTTCGACGTCCTCCTCCCCGGTCAAAAAGGTCAGTTCCTCTTCGGAAAGCTTGACGACATCCGCCTGATCGAGCATGCTTTTGATCGTCTCTCGCGCTTCTTCCTCTGAAGGCCAGAGCCCAAGACGCAGGTTCGGGTCGTAGGAAATGATCAGTCCGTGCTCCTTTGCAAGCGAGACGGCCCGCTTCGTCGCAGACTTGGCCGGCTCACTGATCATGCTGATCGAGCCGAAGTGTATGACGTTGTGTTTCGCATAATCCACCTGTTCCGCTTCCGCCTCGGTCAAAAACCGGTCGGCACTCGGATCAATGTAGAATTCAAAGCTCCGTTCCCCGCCTTCACCCAATGTAACAAACACCACGCCGGTACGGGTATCTTTCGTCAAAGACATATGCGTCGTATCCACACCGAAACCGTCGAGCGTCTCTTTCATAAACCGTCCAAGGACGTCATCGCCCACTTTCCCCAAAAAAGTCGATACCGCTCCTAGCCGGCTCACGCCGACGGCAACATTGGCCGGGGCACCTCCCGGACTTTTCTTAAAGCTTTCGTTATGGTCATCGAGGGGGATGAAGTCAATCAGTGCCTCCCCAAGGCTGATGATGCCTTTTGTCATACCAAACGCCTCCTCTTAATCTGTAATCGCTGTTGACTGACTTATATTATACTTACCTTGGCCTGTCTATACAATAGACCCACTGCCGCACCCTTCTCAGAAATCAGCGCAACGGCCCTCCATTCAGGACACTTTAACGAAACAAAAAAACGCCCCTGTATCCGGATTCCGCATACGGATACAGGGGAAACTTGCACAACCTGCGCTAATCAGACTTTAAAACGGTTTGTTTTCTGCTGCAGTTCGGTACTGAGATCGCTGAGCCGTTCCGCATTCGTCCCGACAGACTCAATCGCCTTGATCTGTTCGGCAGACGAGGCGGATACTTCTTCTGCTGTTGCTGCTGCGCCTTCGGCCACTTCGGCAACGCTCGCAATCAGATCCACGATCTGGTCTTTCTTCACGTTGACGCCTTCAAGATCCTGGGTGAGTTCATCGAGTGTATCCGTCAGGGATTCAATCGTGGAGACGATGGCTGTAAAGGATTCATTCGTATCCGTCACCGCCTGACGCTGCTCATCTCGCATCGCATTGGCTCTCGTCATCGCCGACTCCACTTCTTTCGTCTCTTTTCCGACTTCATCAAGCGTCGCACGGATTTTCCCTGTCGCTGACATGGACTGCTCGGCAAGCTTCCGGACTTCATCGGCCACAACAGCAAAGCCTTTCCCCTGTTCACCGGCCCTTGCCGCCTCGATGGATGCGTTCAGGGCAAGGAGGTTGGTCTGATCGGCAAATTCGGAGATTGTATCGACCACTGTCCCGATATCACTGACCTTCGACGTCAGCTGGCTGATGGCTTCATTCACTCCGTCAAAAACCACTCCAGTCTCCTTCGTTCTCGATTCGAGGGTCTCCACCTGACGGATCCCGGCTTCGTTTGACGTCCGGATTTCCCCGGAAAGTCCCGTCATCGTCACCGCGCGGTCAGTCGCCCGGTTGACCTGTTCAACGAGCTGACTCATCTCCCTGTTCGTCTGATCGATATCGCCGGCCTGCTTCGCGGCTCCCTGAGCCACTTCATCCACAGCACCTGCCATGTCATCGCTTGTGGCGACGGATTCTTCTGCCACCGCACTCAAATCCTCCGACATATCCCGGGTATTATTGGATGACTCCTGAATCGACGCAATAAGCTGCCGGAGCTCACCTGTCATTTCATTGACAGAACGGCCAAGCTGGGCAAGTTCATCATCCCCTTTAGCATCAAGGTCATGACTGAAATCACCGCCGGCCATACGGCGAATATGCGCATTCAGGGCTGCGATCGGTCTCGTCAGTTTGGCCGCGACCAGATAGGAGGCACCAAAGGCAATCAGAACCGCCACGATTCCGACGACTACAAAGGTCGTCCGCGTCGTCTGAAGTTCACCATACAGTTCATCATTCTCATACGTCGTCATGAGCTGCCAGTCAAAGGCTTCGACGTCCGTATAAAAAATCGTCTCATTCCGGGCATCGATCCGGTCGCTCTGTCCCCGGTTCTGAGGAACAACGGCCAGCTGACTGTCTTCATTCAAATCCATGCCAACCTGTTCCTGATCCGTATGGGCAATGACGGTCCCGTCAGGTGAAATCATCGCCAGCTGCCCATTAAATGGCACTTCGGCCTGATTGAGGATGGCGACCATTTCTTCAAGACTCAAATCGATGCCCATGACACCGGTCACGTTGTCCTGATTATCCGTTACCGTTCTCGCCACGGTTATGATCAGTTCCTCTGTATCAATATCAATATACGGATCCGTCCAGATCACATTACCCGGTTGTGCAACGGCGTCTTCATACCAAGGTCGTCCTCTCGGATCAAACCCATCCGGCAAATCAACGGATGGGGAGGTGAACATTCCGCCGTCCTCCGTACCAACATAGACGAGCTGCGCACCGGGTTCTTGTTCCATAAAGGAGAGATGACTGATCGTAATGGACGACCAAAGGCTGTCGCTTTCCGCCGGCGTCAATCCACCTTCCGCAAATGTCCGTAATCGGTCGTCATCTGCAAATATACCTGTGGAAACCCCGTACTTCCCCATATACGCTTCGACAAACCGTTCCGCATCTTCCATCGTTGCCATCGCCGTTTCATCCGCTGAATCCTCAATTCCCGCACTGAGCTGAAAATAGATGAGAAGCGACGTAAGGACCATTGTGACAATGACCAGTCCGCCTGTGAAAATGACCAGCTTCCCCTTCACCGATTTAACCATGCTGTTGTCCCCCTTACGATCGACTTGTGTTATTTGATAACAATTGTAAAAAAAGATTGTACTTACACCTTAGTTTATGACAAATAGCGAATAATGTCGATTGATTCCGGGTAAAATACGGAATGTTTCGGTTTCCGGCATTTGAAGAACCCGGACAAATCCTGTATTCTAATGAAAGAAGAAAGGAGTCCTACCGATGAAACCAATTGATGCAAAGGCCATTCAGGCAACCCTGGACCAGTGGACCGGCACTCCGCTGTATCTGCACCTTGAAACGACGAATGGTGCTTATGCGAGTCATAAAAATGCCGGCATGCTGTCTGCCGGTGCGTTTTTCAGAAATGCGGAAATCACCTATGAACGGGCCACCATTACCGGAGACGGTCCATACCGGATCGGGATCGAAACGAAGCTCGGCTGGCTGTATGCAGAGGGCCTGACTGATGCAGAAATGACCCCGGACGGCGCGCTGCTCCTTGCCGGTCACGATGACGAAGGGAAGCTGGCTGCCTGTTTTGAGCTCAGTGAAACCCCGTTCCCCAAATAAAATGACGCATAAGGATGTGTAGCATGTGGGTAATCAGCATTTACTGGTTGTACTCCCTCACCCCGATGATGAAGCTTTCGGCGTGGCGGGTACAATTCTTTCGCATAAAGAAGCAGGACATGATGTCACCTATATCTGTCTGACACTCGGTGAAATGGGCCGTAACATGGGCAATCCCCTCATTGCCAACCGGGAATCCCTCTTTGAAGTCCGCAAAACCGAACTCGAAGAGGCCTGCCGCCTTCTTGGCATCGAAGACCTTCGCCGGTTCGGCATGCGGGACAAAACCGTCGAATTTGCCGATCAGGACGCACTCGTTGAGCGGATTTTCGATGTCATTGAAGAAGTGCGCCCGTCCACCATCATTTCGTTCTACCCCGGCTTCGCCGTCCATCCGGACCACGATGCCACAGGCCTTGCCACGGCTCTTGCCGTCAAAAAACTGCCCGCAGAAGAGCGGCCCGTTTTCTGGGCCATCGCTTTCAAAGAAGGCTGTGAAGCCATCATCGGTGAACCGGACATCGAACGGGACGTCCGGCCGTTCGCCGATCGGAAACTCGACGTTATTGCCGCACATAAATCACAGACGGCCGGCGTGATTGACGTGCTGAAAGAACAGTATAAAGAAGAATCCGATGACGACATTGTCAGACGCATGACGACAGAGCGTTTTTGGACACTCGATGTCGATCAGTATTAAACAGCCATTCCTATAACGAAGAAAAGCGTCCCGCTCCAGAAATATGGAACGGGACGCTTTTCTATACAGGGTATCAGGCTTGACCAGCCTTACTTGACAGCGTTCAGCGCAGTTCTTCCTGATCAACGTGATCAGACAGATTTGCGCGTTTGTCGTATTTGTAAGGCAAGGAAGGCCCGACAACGTCGTTCAGCATCGCCTGCATCTCCTGAGGCTGGCTCACATAGTAGTGAAACGAACGGTGTTTTTTCGGAAGCTTAACCGTCAGATCAAGCTGTCTGCCGTCAATTTCATGACGGACGACCCGTTCATTTTCCGTTACGAACTTTATCCGCTTCCAAACTGGAACAAATAACAGAAAGTTTTTTGTGAGGACCATGTGACCTTTTGTTCCACTGGCCACTTTTACCCCGTGCATCATCAAAATCGGCTCTTCCTTGACAAGGTTAACCGTTTTCCTGATCGCCATCATTCTGGCCCCTGCGTCGTATCCAAAGGTGAGCAGGAGTCCAAGAGCAATGGAGGAGACACTGATCGCAACAGACACGGACCAGGTCACAAGCGGCACAAATAAAATGAGAATAAGGATGGCTAACGCATAACGACGGTAACGGCCGCCAAACGGATGATCCTGTTGTATCATTGTTCTCACCTCCAATTAGTCTTACTATTATACCCTTTTTGTGAGTATTAAAACATATCTTTTGACATTGTTCTCGTTTTTTGCAAAACAAAAAGACCCGAAACCGTTCATTCGGGTCTTCCGTCGTCTCTGTCACGTCAGTCCTCATCAGGATCAAGCTGTTCCGGATCGAACCGGAGCAGATCACCGTAAATAATCTGATCCGAGTAATGGAGCTCACTCTGACCGAATTCAAAGGCATCACTGCAGTCAGAGAACGGGCGCTCACTGCCGTCTTCCGCATCGAAACACGTCTCTTTTGTATAAATAATCTCGTCGGTAACCACATCACCGTTACGGAGGACGGCAAACTCGTCTCGATCTTCTGAGAGCAGGTCTGAGCCAAACATGTACATCTCCTGATCATCGAGGCCAAGGAGATTCACAACCGTCGGCAGAACGTCCACCTGGCCGCCAACCGTTGACGAATGAAACGCCTGATCTTCTTCTCCCGGAATATGAATGATGACCGGCACCCGGTCGAGCTTGACCGATTCATCCGGGGTCACCTCATAGCCGAGGAACGATTCGAGCTCTTCATAATGGGTTTCGGCAATCCCGTAATGATCACCGTAGAGAACGAACATCGTATCCTCATAGAGACCGGCCTCTTTCATTTCATCGAAGAACACCCGAACCGCTTCGTCCGTGTAGCGAACCGTCGGGAAGTACCGGTTGACAATGTCACTGTCCGAATCAAACGGCTCAATCAGATGCTGTTCCTCATCGAGTTCATAAGGGAAGTGATTGGTCAGCGTCAGGAACTTGCCATAGAACGGTTCCTGCATGTCGTTCAGATACGGCATTGACTGTTCAAAGAAGTCGATGTCAAGCATGCCCCAACCTACATTTATATCCTCTGTGACTTCATAATCCTTCTCTTCCACATAGTCGTCATAATATAGCTGTTCATACATCTCTTCGCGGTTATAGAAGCTGATGTCATTTGCATGAAAGGCAGTTGATTCATAGCCCCGTTCACCGAGCTTCTTCAACAGCGGATGGAACTGATTCTCCGACGCCGCATGGAACACCGCCCCTCGGCCAATCGGATAAAGGGAATTGTGCATCATAAACTCTGCATCGGACGTCTTCCCCTGCCCGGTCTGATCATAGACGTTGTCAAAATAGAAACTGTCTTCGATCAGCTCATTCAAAAAAGGCGTGATTTCTTCTCCGTTCAACGTCTCCCCGATCACAAAATCCTCCACGGACTCAAGGGAGATCATCACAACGTTGCGGTCTTCGGCGAGCCCGTGCAAGTCACGGTTCGGCTCCACATACGTATCCGACAGATGATTCTGAATATCCGTCCAGTCATCTTTATCGGCAAAGACGGTCTGCGAAGCGGTGACCAGATGAATATACGCATCATAAACATAAAAGTTATAGAGCCCGACGGATTTAATGACATTGTCCCGGTTGAAGGAATGCACCCGCTCATCAGACTGCACGACCTGTCCGGAGACAACGATCGTCAGCACAACCACGGCCACGGCCGAATAGATCTTCGCCCCTGATTTCAGGGACATCCGTGACAGGGTAAACCAGTCCCGCTTTCTTTTGAAGAAAAACGCGATCACAGCGAGATCCAAAAAGAAGAACACATCATACCACTGAACAAGCTCCACAACGCTCGTTGACAGATCACCGGCATTGCCGCCCATCACGAGCATCGGCAGGGTAATAATATCAATAAATTCCCTGTAGTACACAGCATTGGCATAGAGAATGCCCGACACAGCCAGAGCTACCAGGAAATAATAAGACGGTTGGATCCGTTTGGAAAAGAGCATGCCGACAGAGAACACGACGAGCAGGAAGGCCATCGGGTTCACCGCAAAAATCAGCATCTCAAGGAAACGGTTTAACGCAAGGTCAAAGGTGACCACGGAAACGGTAAACGTCTTTACCCAAAGGACGGTCATCAACAGCACCATCAGCCGGTTATTTGAGATAAAAGCTTTCATTTTGATAACGTCCTTTCTTAAAAACTCCACACCACTCCGAACATACACTATCATCTAATTGTAAACCCGCTCAGACAGCCTTACAATCCATCACCAGGGTTTTACACTGTTTTCGATAATTAAACGAATTCCTACCATATCTTTACCCGCCTCCGCCCTTTTGAAAACACCGGCCCTCCCCCAAACAGATCGCAACAGATTGAACTATCCGACACAAGCGTTTAAAATAGAGAAGAGTCACAACCTTGAAAGGAAGATGCACACATGACCACGTTAGATCAGAAGATTGAACAGTACGCTGAACTCGCAGTCACAGTCGGTGTCAACATCCAAAAAGACCAGACGCTCGTATTGAATGCCCCCGTTGCTTCTGCGGACTTCGTGCGCCTCGTCGCAAAAAAAGCCTACGAACAGGGTGCGAAGAACGTCCACGTCGAATGGCACGATGACGATTTAACCCGCATCCGTTACGACATGGCGCCCCTCGAATCCTTCCACGAATTCCCTGAATGGAAAGCCCGGGGCTTTGAGGAAATGGCAGAAAACGGCGCCGCCTACATGACGATTAAGGCGACGGACCCGGATCTCCTCTCCGGCGTTGACGGGGAAAAAATCGCCGCCGCGAACAAAGCATCCGGGCAGGCGATGAATACATTCCGAACCTATATCCAGTCTGACAAAGTCAGCTGGCTCGTGATCTCAGCCCCTTCACAGGCCTGGGCGGAAAAAGTCTTCCCTGAAGCAAAAGGCGAAGAAGCAATGAATAAGCTTTGGGAAGCGATTCTCGAGACGGTCCGGGTGAACACGGAAGACCCGGTAGCCGAATGGAAGCAGCATGACGAGAACCTCCAGACAAAAGCACGCTTCTTGACAGAGAAGAACTACACGAAACTTCATTTCCAGGCGCCGGGGACGGATCTCGAAATCGAGCTCCCGGACAATCACATCTGGATCGGCGGCGGCGGTCCGAACAAAGACGGCGTTCACTTCGTGGCCAACATGCCGACCGAAGAGGTCTTCACGGCACCAAAGGCAGACGGCGTCAACGGTACCGTCTCCAACACAAAACCGCTGAACTACGGCGGCAATCTGATCGACAACTTTACCCTGACGTTTAAAGACGGCAAGGTCGTGGATTTCAAAGCGGAACAGGGAGAAGAGACGTTGAAGAACCTCCTTGATTCCGATGAAGGCGCCAAGCGTCTCGGGGAAGTCGCCCTCGTGCCGCACGGTTCACCGATCTCACAGTCCGGCATTCTCTTCTACAACACGCTGTATGACGAGAACGCTTCAAATCATATCGCCCTCGGCAGCGCCTACCCGACGAATCTCAAGGGCGGGGCGGACATGAACAAAGAAGAACTCGAACAGGCAGGCCTGAACGTCAGCATCACCCACGTTGACTTCATGATCGGTTCAGGCGACATGAATATTGACGGTGTAAAAGCGGACGGTTCAACTGAGCCCGTCTTCCGTAACGGTGAGTGGGCCGTGTAATCCGCTCTTTAAAAGCAGTCTTTCTCCGGAAAGGCTGCTTTTTTACTCTTTTATTATGAATGTACATGCATAAACAGCATGGTTCAAAACACGAAAACCCTTATAAAACCGATTTTTTTCATTTTTCTGAAAAGATTTTTATGCAAAATTATGATTGATTATTCTTTTTTCATGCATTAAAATGAATTTTGCTGAATGAATATTAATAAGGGGTGTTTTCAATGAACACACAGAATCAACAACAAACGCAATCATTACTTATGTTTCTTATCCCATCCCTGATCGGGGTCGCACTGTTTATGACACCTGTCCCGACGGATGATGGCTTTACCATTCCTGTTGCCGTACTGTCCGGCTGGCTCGAAGGCGCTCTGTATGACGCGTTGCCGGCGATCATGACCGGTCTGATCATCATCAGTTTTCTCGGAAGTCTGATCCATAAAGGATTCCGACCCCGGTTTATGGATGATCAGCCGTTTCTCCGTAACCTGTTTGACGTCTCCCTGTTCTGGGTGATCACACGGCTTCTGGCGTCTTTCTTCGCCGTCATTACGCTGTTTGAGATCGCCATTCCTGCCGTCTATGATCCGTATACCGGCGGTCTGCTTCTTTATGATTTACTGCCATTATTGTTTTCCATCTTCTTTTTTGCAGGTCTCTTTTTGCCGCTGTTATTGAACTTCGGGCTCCTCGAATTCTTCGGGGCGCTGTTGACGAAAGTGATGCGGCCGCTCTTCACCCTGCCTGGGCGCTCATCCATTGACTCGTTGACGTCCTGGCTCGGAGACGGCACCATCGGGGTCATTCTCACGAATAAACAGTATGAAGAAGGCTTTTATTCAAAGCGGGAAGCCGCCGTCATCGCCACGACGTTCTCCGTCGTGTCGATCACCTTTTCTCTCGTCATCATTCAGGAAGTCGGCCTCGAGCACATGTTCTTCCCGTTTTACCTGACCGTTGCCGCGGCCGGGGTGATCGCGGCCCTTATCATGCCGAGAATCCCGCCGCTTTCACGAAAGCCGCAGACCTATGCGGAAGGGAAAAATCAGCCAGATGACACCATCCCTGCCTCTTACAAGAAGCAGTCTTTCGGCGCCGCCCGTTTTGGTATTGATCTGGCGAAACGCCGCGCCGGCTCTCAGGAAGGCTTCGCCGCTTTCTTCAAATCAGGCGGGAAGAACGTTCTTGATATGTGGCTCGGCGTGGCCCCGGTCGTCATGGCGTTCGGTACCGTAGCGCTTGTGATTGCGGAAAACACACCGTTCTTCACGTATCTCGGCATGCCGTTCATTCCTCTTCTTGAGCTGATGCAGGTGCCGGAAGCGGCCGCCGCCTCGGAAACGATGGTCGTCGGCTTTGCTGATATGTTCCTGCCGGCCATTTTCGCAAGCGGCATCGAGAGTGAAATGACGCGATTTATTATCGGCTGTCTCGCCGTCTCTCAGCTCGTCTATCTTTCTGAAGTCGGGGGCGTCATCCTCGGCTCGAAGATCCCGCTGAACCTCGGCGAACTGTTCATCATCTTTATCGAGCGTACGCTCATTACACTGCCCGTGATCGTCCTGATCGCGCATATGATCTTTTAACGTGCCCGGCATTCCCGGTATGCAAAAGGAGCCTTCCCCCAATGATGAGGGAAAGGCTCCTTTTTTGCTGTTTGACACAAACGCCCGTTACTTTTTCGCAATGACTTCCACTTCCACCATTGCACCTTTTGGCAGCTTCGCCACTTCCACGGCACTTCTCGCCGGATACGGTTCTTTCAGATAGCTCGCATACACCTCGTTGACCTTGGCGAAATCATTCATGTCGTCAAGGAAAATCATCGCCTTGATGACGTTCCCAAAATCACAGTTCGCAGCCTTCAGCACCCCTTCCACGTTCTTCATCACGCGGTGGGTCTGTTCTTCGACGGTGGTGCCGGTGATTTCCATCGTTTCAGGATCGAGGGGAATCTGTCCGGAACAGTAAAGCATCCCATCCACCTCGATTGCCTGGGAATAAGGGCCAATGGCGTCAGGCGCCATGTTCGTTACGATACGGTTCTTTCCCGTCATGTTGGATACATCCTCCTAAATTTTTCTCATTTTGATTTCACTGACGAAGTGGTGATCTCCCTTCAGGAGAATCAGATCGGCACGGTGGCGGGTCGGGAGGATATTTTCATGCAGATTTTTGCGGTTGATCCGCTCCCAAATGTCCCTCGCCGTCTGTTCCGCCTCTTCGTCAGAAAGATTCGCATACTTATGAAAATACGACTGTCTGTCCTGGAATGCCGTCTCCCTCAGCGCTTTAAACCGCTCCACATACCAGCGCAAAATATTGTCTTCCTGTGCGTCCACATAGATGGAGAAGTCGAAGTAATCGGACACCGACACCTGATCGCTGTCATCACCCGGCTGCACTTTCGGCGGCTGCAGGACGTTGATGCCTTCGATGATGACGATATCCGGCGATTCAACCACCTGTCGCTCTCCCGGCACAATATCATAGGTTAAGTGGGAATAGACCGGCGCTTCGGCCTTGGCTTTGCCGGATTTCAGCTCTGAGAGAAACGAAAGCAGCTTGCGGGCATCATAGCTTTCCGGAAACCCTTTTTTGTTCATGAGACCCCGGCGCTCAAGTTCTGCGTTCGGATACAAAAAACCGTCCGTCGTGACGAGATCTACCCGCGGGTGCTTATCCCAACGGGACAAAAGGGTATGCAACACGCGGGCAATGGTGCTTTTGCCAACCGCCACACTTCCGGCTATGCCGATAATATAAGGCACTTTTTTCTCCTTCGTATGCAAAAACGTCGACCTGCTTCGATACAGCTCCTGTGCGGCGACAGTGTGGAGGTTGATCAGACGGGTCAACGGCAGATAAATATCCGCCACTTCCTGCATATTCAGAACATCGTTGAGCCCTTTCAGCCTCTCGATCTCCCCGGGCGTAATTTCCATCGGGTACGACTGCCTGAGTTCGGCCCATTCTTCACGATCGAAGGACAGGAACGGCGAAATCTGTTCTTTCGTCTTCATCACAACACCTCGTTTACCTCTGCCACCTGACGGTCACAAAATAGTCATAATCATTAAAGATGTAAGTATTGTAACACAGGTTGAAGCATTCGATGACCGATCCGAACTGATTTTTTGTAAACGGTTTATAAACCGCCCGGTTCCGGCCCCCGACTGACGCCCGGAAGACGGACCCCTCCGTCAAGGCGGATCACTTCACCATTGAGCATCGGGTTGGAGATAATCGCTTTGACGAGCAGCGCGTATTCATCCGGTGAGCCGATCCGGTCCGGAAACAGGACCTGTTCTTCTGCAAGCTCCCTAAGGTTCTCCTCCTTCGCCTGGTGCATCGGCGTGAAGAAGGACCCGGGTGCGACGGTCATGACCCGGATGCCGTAAGGAGACAGTTCTCTTGCGAGCGGCAGCGTCATGCTGTTCACACCGCCCATCGATGCGGCGAATGCCGCCTGTCCCGGCAGACCTTCAAAGGCCGCACTCGCACTCGTCTGAATGATGATGCCCCGCTCCCCGTTTTCATCGGGCTGGTTGTCTTTCATGATTTCCGCTGCGAGCCGGGTTACGTTGAACGTCCCGGCGAGGTTGACCCTTACAATCTCTGAAAAGACGTCCATCGTATGCGTCCCTTTTTCCTTGACCACTTCTTCCCTGTGAAAGATCCCCGCTGTGTTGATGACGCCGTGGATATCCCCGTAACGGGCGAGCCCCCGCTCGAGACTGTTTCTCACCTGGAACTCCGAGGTCACATCCGCTTTTTCGAAGGCCACCCGCGACCCGATGTCTTCCTGCAGTGCCCGCCCTTTCAGCTCATTCTGATCGAGAATAAGCACTAGCGCTCCGTAATGTACAAGCATTCTGACGGCCGCTTCTCCAAGTCCCGACGCGCCGCCTGCCACAATAAAAACCGAACCTTTCATATCCATATCCCATTCCTCCTCGTTGATCTTTCGAATGGTGCCTGTACACATATCCTGATGCAACGGCCTGATGATGGTTCTTTACGTTAGTTTACTTTGCCACGACAGCCGAAAATTCCTGCATACATGCAGAATTCCTTCAAGACTTCCAATTCCTTTCACATTTAACGGAAATTCTTGATGTCTCGTCTGCATTAGGATACATTGAATACATAGCATCATGATCACAGGAGGCATTTATGGATATAAAAGATATAATCAGGAACATCGAAGCGCGAAGGGAGGCGTGGTACACCGTCAGTCAGGCGATCGGACACCGCCCTGAACTCGGTAACGAAGAGTTTTTCGCCCAACAGACGCTCACAGAAGCACTGCGAAACGAGGGCTTTCAGGTGACGGAAGGGGTAGCCGACACCCCGACTTCATTTGAAGCCGTCTACGACTCCGGCAATAATGGGCCCCACATCGGGTATATGAGTGAATATGACGCCCTCCCGGACATCGGGCACGCATGCGGACACAACCTCATCGGCACACAGAGCATCGCGGCGGCCGTTGCCCTGAAAGAGGCTGTGGACACTTATGGCGGTGCAGTCTATGTATACGGCACACCTGCGGAAGAGACGAACGGCGCCAAGGTGACGATGGCTGACGCGGGGCTCTTCGATCATCTCGATGCAGCCATGATGGCGCATCCTGCCAGTGACTATGTCCGGAGCGGTTCGTCTCAGGCAATGGATGCCATTGAGCTGCGCTTTTACGGAAAAAGCGCCCATGCCGCCGCAGCACCGGAACAGGGGATCAATGCGCTTGATGCCGTCATTCAGACCTTCAACGGCATTAACGCCCTCCGCCAGCACATCCCCTCCCACGCGAGAATTCACGGTGTGATTCCCGATGGCGGGACCGCTGCCAATGTCGTGCCGGATTATGCGTCCGCCCGCTTTTATGTCCGGGCTTCTGACCGCGCGACGACAGATCAGCTCGCCGACAAGCTGCACCGCACCGCGAAAGGGGCCGCTCTCGCCACCGGAGCCCGCCTCGAGACGTCCAATTATGAATTCTCCTATGACGAGATGCGGACGAACGGGCCGCTGTCTGATCTGTTCACGGATTCCCTCGTCTCCCTGGGCATTCCGGAAACAGAGATCCTGACAGACCGGGATGGAACCGGATCCATTGATATGGGCAACGTCAGTCTCCGGTGTCCGGCGATTCATCCCTATGTGAAAATCAGCGATACCGCCGTTAATGGCCACACCCATGAATTCCGGGAAGCTGCCCTCAGTGATCGGGGATTTGAAGGCATGATGACCGGTGCAAAGGCCCTTGCCCTGACCGGATTCAAACTTCTCAGCGATCCTGCTTCACTGCAGGCTGTGAAGCAGGAGTTTCAAAAAAAGTAGAGACATTTCAGCTTCTCGCCAAGCCTGTACAGCGAAAGGCTCAGTTGCATGTCTCCTTTACGACGTTACAACTTCCTGAAGTGTCACTTAACAACCGTCGCATCATCAGTCTGTTCATTAATTTGGAGGTGTATGAACGTGTCAAAACGGTTTAAACGGGAGGAACCTCTCCGCTATGAATTTGCAAGACCCGTCGATACAACGTTTCGTATCAGCCAGCTCAAAGGGGAATCCTTTGAAAGCAAATCCGCCAAAGGAGTTCTCCTCAACATCAGCCCCGGGGGCCTTCGCCTTATGACAGATCTCGACTTGCCAAAAGGACAGGACATTCTGCTCACCTTTGATATTCAGCTCGGCGGGCATGCCTTGACACCTGAAGGGGAAGTTGTCTGGAAAGAAAAGCGCGGCAATTCGTTCATTTACGGCATCGATTTCTCTGAAGACCCTGAACTCGAGAAAACCGTATTCGCCGCCTTGAAAGCGTATGCCGTACACGAGCGAAACGAAACTGCAAACAGAGCTGCGAAAAGACGACGTCCTTTTGATGCATAGGTGCGTCAATCAGACATGAAAGGAGCTCTCAAATGAAACCCATCGGACTGATCGGCGGCATGAGCTGGGAATCAACGGTGAGCTATTACGAGGCAATGAACCGCCTCGTCCGCACTCGTAAGGGCGGGCTTCACTCCCTGCCTGTTTATATGGCGAGCGTCGATTTTGCGCCATACGCCCATATGCAAAAAGAAGGGGACTGGAACGGGATCGGCCGACAGCTGAATCAGGAGGCTCTCCGCCTTGAGAAAGCCGGGGCAGAGGCGATTGTCCTCGCCACCAACACGATGCACGCCGTTGCGGACGACATTGCCTCAGGTCTGTCGATTCCGTTTCTTCATATCGGAGATGTCGCCGCGAAAAAGATTTCGTCCCAGGGTCTGAAGACTGTCGGGCTTCTCGGCACAAGCTTTACGATGGAACAGCCCTTTTACCACGAGCGGCTCAACGCAAACGGCATTCAAACGCTCATCCCATCTGAGGAAGACCGTATCTTTATTCACGACGCGATCTTCACGGAGCTGTGCATGGGGGTTTTTAAACATGAGACAAAGGCGCGCTTTCTCGCGATTATGGACCGGCTCAGACAAGATGGCGCGGAAGGCATCGTCCTCGGCTGCACCGAAATCCCCCTTCTCATCAAAGAGGGCGATACCGATATGCCACTGTTTAACACACCGGAGATTCACGCCGAAGAGGCGGTGGCCTTTGCCACAGCGGACCCTTTCTGACAGACAAAAGCCGGCCAACACCCCGATATGCGGGATGTTGGCCGGCTTTCTTGTATGAATCCGTTCGATTCTTGCCTGTTACAGCTTAAACGAACTCTTCAGGCTGACGATCCGGTTAAAGACCGGCTTTTCAGCTGTGCTGTCTTTCGGGTCGACGTTGAAATAGCCGTGGCGGAAAAACTGGAACTTATCCTGAGGCTTCAGGTCGTTCATATTCTCTTCCACGAAGCCCTGTGTCACTTCAAGAGAGTCCGGATTCACCTGATCGAGGAAGTCATCGCCGGACAGCTCATCGTTAATGAGTGAATCATAAAGACGGAATTCTGCCGGAACCGCCTTCGTCGCTTCGACGAAATGCAAGGTTCCTTTGACTTTACGGCCTTCGAATCCGGATCCGCTCTTCGTCTCCGGGTCGTACGTGCAGTGCACTTCCACGACGTTTCCTTCATCATCTTTCACGAAGTCGTGGCACTTGATGAAGTAGGCGTGCTTGATGCGGACTTCATTCCCCGGGAAGAGGCGGAAATACTTCTTCGGCGGATCTTCCATGAAGTCTTCCTGTTCGATGTAGATTTCTCTTGAGAACGGAATCATCCTTGTCCCCATCTCCGGGTTTTCCGGATTGATATCCGCTTCGAGCCACTCCACTTCCCCTTCCGGGTAGTTCGTAATGATCACCTTGAGGGGCTTCAGGACCGACATCGTGCGTGGCGCGTCCATCTTGAGGTCTTCCCTTACAAAATGCTCGAGCATCCGCACATCCACGAGGTTATCCGCCTTCGCGACCCCGATCTCCCTGCAAAACTGCTTCACCGATTCGGCGGTAAACCCTCTTCGTCTAAGCCCGGAAATCGTCGGCATTCGCGGATCATCCCAGCCGTCAACGAAGGCTTCATCCACGAGCTCTTTGAGCTTTCGTTTACTCATAACGGTGTTCGTCAGATTCAGGCGGGCAAATTCGATCTGCTTCGGATGCGCGTCAAAGTCTGCCCGGGCGACAACCCAGTCATAAAAAGGGCGCTGATCCTGAAACTCCAACGTACAGATCGAATGGGTCACGCCTTCAATCACGTCTTCCATCGGGTGGGCGTACGTGTACATCGGATAAATACACCACGTGTCACCGGTATGGTGGTGCGGCGTGTGCGAAATACGGTACAAGACCGGGTCCCGGAGGTTGATGTTCGGTGACGCCATATCAATCTTCGCACGAAGCACCTTTTCCCCGTTCTTATACTTGCCGTCTTTCATCTCCTCAAAGAGCTTCAGGTTCTCTTCGACCGACCGGTTACGGTGCGGGCTTTCTTTTCCCGGTTCTTTTAACGTGCCGCGCATGTCACGGATCTCTTCTTGTGAGGAGTCATCCACATACGCCTCGTTGCTCCGGATCAGCTTCTGTGCCTGCTCGTACATCTGATCGAAATAGTTCGACGCATAGCAGAGATTCTCCCACTCATAGCCGAGCCACTCGATGTCCTCTTTAATCGCGTCGATGTATTCCTGATCTTCTTTTAACGGGTTCGTATCATCAAAGCGGAGATTGGTGCTTCCGCCAAACTCATCGGCCAGTTCAAAGTTCAGGACGATGGATTTCGCATGGCCGATGTGCAGATAGCCGTTCGGCTCAGGAGGAAAACGGGTCACGACACCGTCATAGGTGCCTTCAGCCAGATCGTTTTTGACGATATGTTTAATGAAGTTTGAAGAACTCTTTGTCTCACTCATACTTACACTCACCTTTCTGCCATTATCGTATCGGGACGGTCCTAACCGTCTTTTCGCTGCAGGATCAAGACTTTCAGGTACATGCCTTCTTTAAAAGAAGGATCCGTCTTGAAATCGGACGGCAAACCGAAGGATTCGAGAACCCTGAACGGAACCCCGGCTTCCTGGAACGCCTCGCCGACGGTTTTTCGGAACCGCTGCGGGGCAACGCCTGCATGGTTCATCGACGCGACGATGATGCCGTTCTCTTCGGTGACGGCAATCGCGTCCAATAAGAGCTTCTTATAGTCTTTCTTCGCACTGAACGTCGTTTTTTTCGTCCGGGCAAAGCTCGGCGGGTCGAGAATCACCATGCCAAACGTCCGCCCACGGCGCTCGGTCCGCTTCAGAAACTGAAAGGCATCGTCGACGATGATATCATGATCTTCAGCGTCAAGCTGATTCATCGCGAACTGTTCCGCGGTCTTTTCTTTGCTGCGGTTTGCCGCATCGACGTTCACCGTCTTGAGAGAACCGCCGAGTGCTGCGAAAACCGAAAACACGCCTGTGTAGGAGAACGTGTTTAACACCGTCCGTCCTTTCGCATGTTTCTCAAGGATCGCACGCCGGACTTCCCGTTGATCGTGGAAGAAGCCGACCATCGCGCCATCGTTTAAGTCGACGGCAATGCTCACGTTGTTTTCAAAGACGACGAGAGGAGACGGGGCCTGTTCACCCGTGACAAAATCGTCGTCCTCCACGTACTGACCGGCTTTCGCAAAGCGTTTTTTCTCGTAGATGCCGATCGCATCGGAATTCCTGAGCAGGCTGTCCACGAACTGCTCTTTGAACTGATACGCACCTTCACTGTACCAGTGAATGACGTAGTACCGTTCGTAATAGTCAATAATGACGCCGCCAAAGCCGTCCCCTTCTCCGTTAAAGACCCGAAAAGCCGTTGTCGATGCGTCTTCGTAATAGCCCTGACGGACACCAATCGCCTTCAGAATGAGCCGGTCGATAAAATCCTGATTCAGTTTTTCACCGGGCTTGCGGCTGACGATCCAGCCGACGCCTTTGTTCTGTTCACCGTGGTAGCCTTTGCCGATAAATTGTCCGCGCTCATCCGTCACGTCGAGGATCTGTCCTTCTTTCTTCAATACCTCCGGATTTGTCAGACAATCCTTTGTGAGAAGCGGATAGCCGTCTTTATAACGCTTTACTTCTCCCTGTTGAATCTTTACTGTGATTTCATTCATTCATATCCTCCGTTCGATCATGCCTTCCGTTTAACATCATATCGTGTTTTTCTTTGAAAAGAAACCGCAAAAGCACCCCGGAAGCCTTTTCATCGAAAAAAGCCGGGGTGCCTGGTTATGATTATGTCGACTCAGATGGTGCTGCTTCCTTTTTCATCAGTGCCCGTTCACGGAGTTCGCGGTTTTTCTCCCGAAACATCCACTTGAACACCAGCGTCTGTGCGATCAAAAAGAGCCCGCCGATGGTCCAGTAGAGAGGCAGAGCCGCAGAGACCATAAACGAGAATCCGCCCATCATGACCGGTGTGAGGTAGCCAAAAACGGCCATCTGCTTCTTTTGCGTCTCCTCCATCCCGAACAGGGAGATCCTGAACTGGATGAAGTAAACAAGAGCCGCAAGAATCGGCAGGATCAAGTCCGTCTCACCGAGGCTGAACCAGAGAAACTGCTGGGAAGCGATCTCTTCTGTGCGCATAATCGCCTGGTAAAAGCCGATCAGAATCGGCAGCTGAATGAGCATCGGCAGGCAACCCATCGACGTCAGCGGATTAAACTGATGCTTCGTGTAAATGCCCATCATTTCCTGTTGCATCTCCTGCTGGGCTTCCGGTTCTTTTTTGTCTTTATACTTTGCCTTTAACGCCTCCAGCTCCGGCTGAATTTCGATCATTTTTTTCTTTGTTCCAAGCTGGGTGCGCTGCTGTTTGAGCATGAGCGGCATGAGTCCGGTGCGGATCAGAACGGTCATCATGATGATGGAAGCCCCGTAGCTTCCGCCAAAGAGATCCGCAAAAAACGTCAGCAAATAAGAAAACGGATAGATGACGTAGTGATTAAAGAAACCGGTCGTCTCTGCGTTGATCGGTTCCATGGCCGCTACCTGCTGACAGCCGCTCAGGATAACCAGAATGAGCGCCGCCACAATCAGCAAGAGCCCATGTTTACGTGCAGGACGGGTGAATCGATGATGCCAGATAGTCATGTTGGATACACTCCCTTTTTAATGGTTGTCTTTCATTCATTACGAGGGAGTTGCCATGCTCATCATCATCGTCATCCGGGGCGAGTTTTCGTTGAATCATTGTCACAAGACGGATCGGCCAGTGATCCGCTGCCGTATCCGCCTCTGTCATAACGAGATTCAGCTGCCATGGGCGCAGCCATTTCCTGCGCATATGATGGGTACCGATACTGCCGCCTGAACGGACAAACAAAAACCCGAGTCTCGCAGACGTCACGGTCATGATCAGCCCTACTGTCATCAGTACAGGCACGAGATCCTGATACACTTCGATCATCATCGATTCACCTCCTTTCAGAATATCTGTATCATGCGCTTTTTGCGCTGTTTCGTCAAGGCTTCTGTCCCTTTACGGACAATTGTTCATCAAGGTTTCACCTTCGCCCGCCACTGCCTATCCCGCCTTTTTGAAGCCCCTCCCCGATCCGTACAGTAAGGATCAAAAAGAAGAAATCCTAATCTGAAAATAAAGATGTACTTTCCGGACAAATCTGATTATATTTAACTTAAACAATACGATGATAATCAGCCCCGAAAACCGTTGCAACATGGTTTCACCACTTTTCACAAATACCGAGGAAAGAAGTGGCGATGATGAGAGGATTCGTTTACGTGCTGTTGGGAATGATACTGTTGTTGTTGATTCCTCTTGGGGTATGGAGAACGGCTGCCGATCAGCCGCTTTCTGTCACGTTGCTTCACCATGGTCAAGGGGATAATACGTCTCTTGATTCCGGGCTCGTCTGGGTTCTTGAGCATTTTCATCATATCCAAAGCGAAGACGACATTACGCTCTATGAGACCGGCATGGATCTGAACGACCAGGATCTGATTATCATTAATAACACGGATCAGCAAACGGCACTCTCCATGGATGATGTATTCACAGTAAAAGAAGCGGTTCTCATGCATGGGACTGACCTGATTGCCGAGTTCAATACATTTGCCGCGCCAACCTCCCGGGACGTGCAGCGGGAAATGGCGGATTTTCTGAGAGTGGGATGGGACGGCTGGACCGGCAAATATTTCAAGGATCTCTCCTTTTCAAACAATGAATTGCCGGCGTCCATCAAAGCAGCCTATCAGGATGATCAGGACGAATGGGGCTATACAGGAGAAGGGATTCTGTTTGTCAATGAATGGACCGAAGCGCACGTCGTCCTCTCCAAAGAGGCCGGGGAGATCGATGATGCGCTCCGCTTTACGCTCACACAGCACGACGATCAGCCCTTCACTCTCTCTGCTTCCCCCCTCTACAATGGCTGGTTCGACGTCGTAACACCCGTGGTGGATGAGCAGATACTCGGCACCTTTCAGACGCACGCCACAGAATCAGGAGACGCAAAACTTGCGGAAGCCGGTATTCCAACAGTCATCCCTGCCATTTCCCATTATGAACAGGGAGGCGCTAAGGTCTATTACTTCAGCGGCCACTTTTCCGAAGTGGGGAACGTTCCTTCTTTGTCCACCTACAGCGGAGCCGCCAAAATTCGTGAATACCTCACCTTTGATGCCTTCTTTCCGGACACGGCTCTGTTCTGGAATGCTTCCGTTCCCATCTATCGGACCCTGTTTGCAGACGGAACACGAGAGAGAGAGGTCATAGCAGAAGAAACAGCTGACCGTGATCCTGCTTTTTCTCCCGGAAGGGTGAGCGGCGATCAGTTTGAGGTCAGAGTCGGCGATTCATGGGAGCCCTTTACCGTAAAAGGGGTGAACATGGGCATGGGGAAACCGGGTTATTTCCCCGGAGAAGCCGCCATCTCAAAGGATGAATACGCCCGGTGGTTTGAACAGATCGGTGAAATGAATGCCAACGCGATCCGCAACTATACCCTTCACCCGCCTGCCTTTTACGAAGCATTTCTCGCCTATAACGAACGCGCTGATGAACCTCTTTATCTGTTTCACGGCGTCTGGATTGATGAGGAGCCCCTAGAAGAAACCCAGGATGCCTTTGAAGGGGAGATCACAGAAGAATTCCAGGAAGAGATACGGACCATCGTGGATGTGATCCACGGCAATGCGGTCGTTCCTCCCCGTCCGGGTCACGCATCAGGCATTTACGGAGCGAACATTTCGGACTATGTCATCGGCTGGATCATCGGGATTGAATGGTACCCGCTCATGGTCGATGCCATGCTCGAAGCCTATCCGGATCTTGATGATATCCGTTTGAATTACGTCTACACAGAAAACGCAGATCCGTTTGAGATCTGGCTTGCTGAACAGCTCGACGTCCTTGCCGCTTATGAAGACGAACACTACGGCGTCATCCGCCCACTCAGCTTCACCAACTGGGTCACAACCGATCATCTTGAGCATCCGGCAGAACCACTCGAACAGGAGGATATGGCCTCGGTCAATCCAAATGCCATTCGCATGATCGACGAAACCGCGCATACGGGGATGTTCGCGTCTTATCACGTCTATCCGTATTACCCCGACTTCCTGAATCTCGAAGAAGCGTATACGACCTTTATCGATCACCGAGGCAATGAGAATAACTATGCCGGCTACCTCGATGATCTGAACATGGAGAATGATCACCCCGTCCTGATTGCCGAGTTCGGCATTCCCGCCTCACGGGGACTCACACACCGGAACCCGTTCGGCTGGAACCAGGGGTTCATTGAAGAATCCGAACAAGGCGAAATCGTCTCCGGTCTCTTCGAAGACATCGTCCATGAAGGGATGCTCGGTGGTCTGATTTTCGCCTGGCAGGATGAATGGTTCAAGCGCACCTGGAACACGATGGATTATGACAATCCGGATCGCCGGCCGTTCTGGTCGAACACGCAGACCAATGAACAGCGGTTCGGACTGTTGAGTTTCGACCGGAATAAGGTGAGACTGAACGGCATGCAGGACTGGCCGGAGGACACGTATTTTCCCGGAGGCATCCCTGCTCATCCGGATATTGAACAGGTGCAGCTCAACCATGATGAACAGTTTCTCTATCTCGGTGTAACGCTGAAAGAACCGGTGTACGAAAGGGCAGCAGACGACCCGATTACGCTCTACATGAGTATGCGGGAAGAGGAAGGTGTGCCGGTTGAACCTGACGGATTTTCAGCTGATTTCCGCCTTACCGTCGAATCCGAATCAGCGGGTGACCTCTTCATCGCAGGGGATTATGACAGCTTCTATTATGATTATGACTACGCCATCAAAGAAGTCTATCCGGATGACGATCAAGATCAGTTCCTGTCTGCTTTTTATCCCATCAGGCTTGCATTGAATCAGGAGATTCGCAGGCCGGATACAAGAGAGCTGATCCCTTTCGATTATTATGAGACCGGTGAACTCCTGGCAGGGGTCGGCGATCCGGATCACCCTTTGTACCATTCACTCTCCGATTTCACGTTCTCTGACGATGGGCTCTTCCTTGAAATTCGTCTCCCCTGGCTCCTGCTCAACAGCAAGGACCCGAGCAAAAGGGAGTTCATCGGCAATCTGTACGACGGACTCGGCAATGAATCTTCCATCTTTATTGACAGCATTTCATTCTACGCACCCGGGAGTGATTCCTCATCTTCTGTTTCATGGTTTTATACCTGGGAGGAATGGGATCTGCCGCTCTATGAAGAACGTCTGAAACAGTCGTACCCCATCATTCAGGAGACTTTCCGCTCATCACCTGAATGAATCCGGGGGTCCCCGCTCACTTGTTAAGGGGACATCCAAAAGGCCCCGGACGCTTTTGTCCGGGGCCTTCTATATTCAGATTCCGTGACGGGCTTAAACCGCCTTTTCCTCCGTCTGATCGATCCCTTTACGCTCCATATTGCCCCATTCCCGTTTGCGACCAAACGCACTGAACAGACCGACAAGACGAAATGAAACGGTCAATGGCCGATACCAGAACACTTCCGTGAGCGCATATAAAAACAAAATTGGTAAACTTTTGACATCCTGATACTTATGGTAGGTCCACTCTTCAAGAAGGACAGATAACGAAGAGAGGAGCGAACCGTACAGAATCGTCACGGCAAACATCATACCCGCAATTGCCGGGTCAATAAAGGCAAAAACAAGACCGAGAATGATAATAAGGTAGCCGAAGAACTCGACCACGGCACTGAGGAGTTCAACAAACGTGTAATACGGAAGGGAGAACAGGCCCACACGCTTGTACTTCGGATTAAACATCATGCCTTTATGCTTCCAGATCGTTTCCGTCAAACCGCGCTGCCAGCGGATTCGCTGGGATTTCAGGGACGAGAAGGTACTCGGTGCTTCCGTCCAGCAGACCGGATCCTGAATGTATTCAATCCGCTGCGGGGATTTTTCATCTTTGATCGACCGGTGGATCCGGACAACGAGCTCCATATCCTCTCCGACCGTTGAGGAGTCATAACCGCCTACCCGGATGACCCGGGATTTCTCAAAGACCCCGAACGCACCTGATACAATCATCAGCATGTTCGTGCGGCTGAAGCCGAGCCGCCCGATGAGAAAGCCTCTGAAGTACTCGATAATCTGCATCACTTCTAGCGGTTTTTTCGGAAGGGTGATCGTTTGAACCACACTCTTTTCAATCTGACAGCCATTGGCGATACGCACCGTGCCACCGGTCGCTGTTACTTCGCCGTTTGAATCGATGATCGGCTTCATCGTCTTGAGCAGGGCATCTTTCTCAAGAATCGAATCGGCGTCGATGGAAGCAAAGTACGGATACGAAGAGAAATTGATACCTGCATTCAGCGCATCTCCCTTTCCCCCGTTCTCCTTTTCAATCAAATACAGATTGCCATATTCAGAAGACTGATAGGCAGCCGTGACTTCTGCCGTTTGAAAATGCTTGCGCATGGCAAGCTTCACCGGTTTCATGTTGAAATGATCTTTGATCCGCAACGACGTCTCATCATCAGACCCGTCATTGATCACAATCACCTCATATTCCGGATAGTTCAGTGTCAACAGAGAGTTGACGGACGCCACAATCCCGACTTCTTCATTATAAGCAGGAACAAGTACCGAAATCGGATACGTATCCTGATTGACCGTCATCCCCTCGATTTGTTCAATCCGATTCAGCTTTTGTTCCCTGCGGATTTTCGGCATCGCTACTGAAAAGAGTACGATATAGAGCAGACTGACAAACAGCATATAAATCACAATCATCCAGGCCAACACTTCAACCGCACTAACAAGCCAGTCCGTCGTCATGACGTCATCCCCCATTTCGTTGTCAGCGTCCGATCCGCCATATCCCGTGCATACGGGTCTTTATGCGTTGATGCAATTTCGCGTAAATGAGCTTCACCATCCGGCAACATCCTGATCGCATTCGCCGCTGCGAAACGGACCCACCACTCGCGGTCTTCCATCAGTTTCATGAGCTGTGTCCGGTACTGCTTCAACCCGGCATGTCCAGCGAGCTTCGCCACCATCAGCCGTTCCTCCCATTGTTCAGACTGAAAAAACAGCAACAGTCTCGCAGGTTCACGGACAGCCTGATAGGAAGACAGGGCTTTGAGCGCTTTAATTCGCACCTCCGCCCGGCTGTCATTCAGCGCGAGCTCCACGATCTCCTGATCATCTTCACTCTTCACGTCACCGCAGTGGCTGATAAAGGCACATAAGAGCGGTTCGGGAATATCGGCAGTGGTTTCATATCTTGAGAACCAGTACGCAATCGACGCCTGATCCAAACGCTGAAACACTTCTTTCAGTAAAGGGAAGGGCAGGTCCAAATCTTCTTCCAAAAGAAGAAATACCCGCCGGTCCTGAAGGGCTGCCATTGTCCGGAGTCCCTGACGGAATTCCTCATCCTTCTTTTGCTTTCTCCTGTCTGTATTCGTATAGACCTCATCGTCAAGGCTGTACATGCGAAAATCTTCAATAAAATAGAGGGCATTAATCCGATTCGACCAGCCAGCGTAATGAAGACGATTCCGGTAGATGTCGCCGAGGCTCGCTTCTGCGAGCTGTCTGATGCGATCTTTCTTTTCAAGCGTATCGGCTCCTTCAAGACTCCGCTCCAAAATTGACTCCATCAGCTCAATTTTCAGCTTCTGTTCATCAGGAAAACGAGGGTGGTGAATAACCTCTCCATCAATAAATGCACGAAACTCCTTCGTCAGCTTTTCATCGAGATTTTTGACACGCTCCTGCAAAACCAATTCACGCTTTTTCCGTATCATCATCCATATCAATAAGAGCAACTGAGTCATCAACAACCCGGCAATTAACCAAACCACAGTCGTAATCATGTGACACCTTCTCTCTTTTAATTAAAATATCTTAATATTAAGATTATTATATACTAAATCACATCACAACGGTAGATTATGTGAAAATATGTAACAAGGATGCGAATGGCAACACAGAAAGAAAGCGTATACTTTGAAGTACTGACCTGACAGCCTTCAAAGTATTCCGACTTTTTCGGAAAAACGGTTGAGATTGTCACGAAACCTCTCTATAATGTCCTTTATATGATGACAAGTGTTCACGAATAAAAGACGTTTGGAGTGTTTTGTTATGACAGAAAAAATGAACATCGGACTTCTCGGGTTCGGAACGGTAGGTACCGGCGTCCTGCAGATTGTCCGGGATCACCAGGATAAACTCGTGCACCAGGTGGGCTGTCCCATCGAAATTTCGAAAATTCTTGTCAACGACCTCGACAAAGACCGCGGTATCTCCATTGAACCCGGGATGCTGACCCTTGAAGCGGATGACATCCTTGAAGATCCGGCAATCGATGTCGTGATTGAAGTCATGGGCGGCACCGGTGATGCCCGTGCTTACATCCGCAAGGCGCTTGAGAACGGCAAACACGTCGTCACCGCCAACAAAGATGTCATGGCTGAGCACGGTTCGGAACTCTTGACTCTTGCCAATGAAACCGGAACAGATCTGTATTATGAAGCGAGTGTGGCCGGAGGGATTCCGATTCTGCGTACCCTCGTCGAAGGACTTGCTTCAGACCGCATCACCAAAATGATGGGGATTGTGAACGGTACCACAAACTATATTTTGACGAAAATGACGAAAGAAGGCCGCCTGTATGAGGAAGTTCTTCAGGAAGCGAAAGCGCTTGGCTATGCGGAGGCAGATCCGACGGCTGACGTGGAAGGGATTGATGCTGCGAGAAAGATCTCCATTCTCGGCACGCTCGGTTTTTCCATGAACCTTGACCTTGATGATGTCGAAGTGACCGGCATGACAAAGGTGACTTCTGAAGATATCCAGTATGCGGATCAGCTCGGCTATACGATGAAGCTGATCGGGATCGCCAACCGCTGCGAAGACAAAGTCGAAGTCAGTGTGGAACCGACTCTGATGCCGAATGAGCACCCGCTTTCATCCGTCGACGACGAGTTCAATGCCGTCTATGTATACGGGGAAGCCGTCGGCGAGACGATGTACTACGGTGCCGGCGCCGGGAAATTCCCGACTGCCACATCCATTGTCTCTGACCTCGTCGCCGTCCTCAGAAACAAGCGTCTCGGGGTGAACGGACAGAGCCTTGTCATTCCGCAGTTCGACAAGAAGCTCAAAACGGATGAAGAAATCTTTTCAAAGTACTTTATGAGAATCCATGCGAAAGACCTCCCTGGCACCTTTGCCAACCTGACAGCCATTTTCGGTGAATGTGACATCAGCCTCGAGAAGATTCTGCAGGTTCCGTTAAACGAGGGACGTCTCGCTGAGATCATCGTCGTCACGCACGGTGTATCAAGAAAGAACTATAAAGAAGTGCTTCAAAAACTAAATGAAACGGACGCGGTGGTGGAAGTAAAAAGCAACTACCGTGTGGAAGGAGTCATGAAACGATGATGTGGCGAGGATTACTTGAGGAATATAAACCGTATTTACCCGTGAACGACCGAACACCAATGCTGTCTTTGCAGGAAGGGAACACGCCGCTGTTGCCACTGTGTCACCTGTCAGAAAAATATGGTGTGGAGCTTTATGTGAAATACGACGGCGCGAACCCGACCGGTTCATTTAAAGACCGCGGCATGGTTATGGCTGTGGCCAAAGCGAAAGAGGCAGGAAGCGAAGCAATCATGTGTGCGTCAACGGGGAACACATCCGCCGCCGCCGCGGCCTATGCGGCCCAGGCGAAGATGCGCTGCTTCATCGTCATCCCTGACGGCAAGATTGCCATGGGAAAACTCGCCCAGGCCGTCGTCTACGGTGCTGAAATCGTCAGTATCGAAGGGAACTTTGACCACGCCCTGCAGATGGTACGAAACCTTGAGCACCAGTCGCCGATCACCCTCGTGAACTCCGTGAATCCGTACCGGATCGAAGGGCAGAAAACCGCTGCCTTTGAAGTAATCGATGCCCTTGGCTCAGAACCGGACATCCTCTCGATTCCCGTTGGCAATGCCGGAAATATCACCGCGTACTGGAAAGGCTTCAAAGAATACCACGAAGCGAAAGGAACGGGCCTTCCCCAGATGCGCGGCTTTGAAGCAGAAGGGTCAGCTTCGATTGCCATGAACAAGGTGATCGACAACCCGGAAACGCTTGCTACTGCAATTCGGATCGGAAACCCGGCAAGCTGGAAACAGGCCGTCAACGCCGCAGAGGAATCCGGTGGAAAAATTGATTATGTAACAGACGAAGAAATCGTAGAGGCATACAAACTCCTCGCCCGAGAAGAAGGCGTCTTTGCAGAACCTGCTTCCGCCGCGTCTGTCGCAGGACTCATCAAGCAGCTCAAATCCGGAGAGATCAAAAAAGGATCGAAGGTTGTCTGCGTCCTGACCGGAAACGGACTGAAAGATCCTAACACGGCCATCGACACAGCGCCGGTCCAGCCAACGGCCCTTCCGAATGATGAGAAAGTCGTTTTTGAGCACTTACTGGGACGTGTGAACGCATGACCCCTTTTGATTCCTTTGATATTATCGTCCCTGCAAGCACCGCCAATCTCGGCCCTGGCTTCGACTCCGTCGGCCTCGCCCTGAATCGGCATCTGACCCTGCATATCGAACCATCGGAGCGTTGGGAGGTCGAGATCCTCGACGGGGATCTCGACGGGATTCCAACCGATGAGAGCAATTTCATCATCGAAATCGCCAAGTGGCTTGCTGCCAAGTTCGACAGCACGCTTTCACCGGTCAAAATCGGCATGACGAGCGATATTCCTCTTGCGAGAGGGTTTGGAAGCAGCGCTTCGGCGATCGTAGCCGGCATGGAGCTGACCAACCAACTGTTGAATCTCCATTTAACCGACGAAGAGAAGGTCCAGTGGGCGACGCTTTATGAAGGCCACCCGGACAATGTCGCACCGTCCATATACGGCGGGCTGATCATCGGTCATCATGACGAGCAGGGAACGTCCGTTGTACAGGCCGGGATCCCGACCATCGATCTCATTGCCCTGATCCCTGATTACCATGTCAGTACAGCCAAATCCCGCGACGCCCTCCCGGAATCTATGACGTATGCAGATGCCGTCAAAGCAAGCAGCATCAGCAACGTCCATGTCGCCGCCATTATGCGAAACGACTGGCATCTCGCGGGACAAATGATGAAGAAAGACCGCTTCCACCGCCCTTACCGGATGGCCGGTGTCCCGGAATGGGAACAGGCTGAAGAGGTGGCCAAGCAGCTGCCGGTCCACGGCGTGACCTTAAGCGGCGCCGGGCCGATCATTCTCTTTTTCGCGCCCCAGGGCATGGGTGAACAGCTGAAGCCCCGGATCGAACGGTATTTCCCGGGCTACAACATCGCCTCACTGTCTCCGGATCCACACGGCGTACGTGTGAAGCACCGCCTTTCCACCACACCGTGACCGGATAATCAAAATGGATACGCTGTTGAAACGCTCGTTCTGTGAGCGTTTCTTTTTTTGGATTTGACTGAACGATCGTCTTGGTAAAACGAAAAACCGGCCTGCTCCGATGAAGCGGAGACAGACCGGCTTTTTTCATTTATTTCAAAAGACCTACATGGCGCAGGCCATGAAGCACGCCGTCCTCACTGACGTCTTTCGTCACAAAATCAGCGACTGCTTTCGTTTCAGGCACGCTGTTGCCCATGGCAATTCCGTGCTTCGACGCCTGAATCATCTCGACGTCATTCGGACCGTCGCCAAAGACATACACATCTTCCGGGTCGAGGCCCATCTGTTTAACCATGGCATCGATTCCTTTTGCCTTCGAACCCTTCGCAGGCAGAATGTCTGTCGACACATCGTGCCAGCGGATGAAATCAAACGCTGGGAAGGTGTCTTTATACGCATCCTCTTCCCCTTCCCGGCAAAACAGCAGCGTCTGATAGAGGGGCTTCTTACGATAATAGTCCCTGTCCTGCGACGGATGCTCGAACTTCAGTGAGTTCAGTGCCGCATGAATGTCCTGATGCTCCTCTGTATTGGCGCGCATTCCTTCGTGATCCATATAGACGAGGGGGTGTTGCTGTTCCCTGGCGAACCCGATCAGCTGCTCGAGCTCCCCCTGATCAAGGGCATTACGTACGATCGGTGTTCCCTCATGCACGACATACTGACCGTTGAAACTGATAAACGTCTCAATGCCGAGTTCCTTTCGTAACGATTCGAACATAAACGGCGCACGCCCGGTTGCGATGCCGACAAAGTGACCGTCCTCCTTAAGCTGCATCACCGCCTGTTTCGTGGAGGCAGGGAGTGCCTTGTCGTGATCGAGCAGTGTTCCGTCAATATCAAAGAAAATCGCTTTTTTATTCATCTTCCTCTTCCTTTCCATCCTTCTCATTCTCCAGTGAATTTTCTCACAAAAGGCGATTCGATGCAATCCTTCCTCCTGAGCGGCCTCACACAAATCGATTCAGCCTTAAGGATTGTAGTTTTTTTTGTAACTGTTATAATTAAATTTAGCGAAAATTCACACATTCCAGCCTTTAAGAGGTGATTCTGATGCCAATCAACATTCCGAAAACCCTGCCCGCACGCGCTTTACTCGAAAAAGAAAACATCTTTATCATGGACGATGAACGTGCCGTGACACAGGACATCCGTCCGTTAAATATTCTGATTCTTAACCTGATGCCGGATAAACAGACGACAGAAGGCCATATCCTCCGCCTGTTGGGGAACACGCCCCTGCAGCTGAATATTACGTTTTTGAAGACGGCAACGTATCAGCCAAAGCACACGAGCAAATCCCATATGGAAAACTTTTACCAGACATTCGATGAAGTGAAGGATAAAAAGTTCGACGGCCTGATCATTACCGGTGCCCCCATTGAACATCTCCAGTTCGAAGAGGTGTCCTATTGGGAAGAGATGGTCACGATCATGAACTGGGCGGAGAAGAACATCACGTCCACCCTTCATATCTGCTGGGGCGCGCAGGCAGCCCTCTATCATCACTTCGGCATTGATAAATTCCCGTTGAAGGAGAAGTGCTCCGGCATTTTCCGCCACCGGATTTACAACAGCACCAATATCGAACTCCTGCGCGGCTTTGATGACGAGTTCATCGCCCCGCACTCCCGTTACACGAACGTCTCTGAGGAGGCCATTCATGAACACCCCGAGCTGATGCTTCTCGCATCCTCTCAGGAAGCGGGGCCGTTTCTCATGATTTCAAAAGACGGACGCCACATCATGGCGACCGGACACCTTGAATATGAGACCGATACGCTGAAACAGGAATATGAACGGGACCTCGACCGGGGCCTCACCGTCCGGATCCCGGCCCACTATTTTCCGGACAACAATCCCGACGAACAGCCGCTGAACCGCTGGCGCTCCCACGCGCATCTGCTGTTTTCCAACTGGCTCAATTATTACGTGTACCAGGCAACACCTTTTGAATGGCACTGACACAACCGCATACAAACAAGGAGGGTTCCCGATGAACCGCAATCACACGATGCTTCAATTTTTCGAATGGCATGTACCGAACCACGGCAAGCATTGGGAAGACCTCGCCATCATGGCTCACGAATTCAGCGTTCACGGCATTGATACCGTCTGGATCCCGCCGGCGTGCAAGGGCATGACCCAGGCAGATAACGGTTACGGGGTCTATGACCACTTTGACCTCGGCGAATTTGATCAAAAAGGCACGGTCCGAACAAAGTACGGCACTCGAAAAGAGCTCCTTCATGCCATGGATGTATGCCGAAAGGAAAACATTCAGGTCATCGCCGATGTTGTGATGAATCATAAAGCCGGCGCTGATGACACGGAACATTTCGAAGTGGTTGAAGTCGATCCCGAGAACCGCCATGAGGTGATCAGTGAGCCGTTTGAAATCGAAGGCTGGACACGTTTTAATTTTAAAGGAAGAAAGAAGCAGTATTCCCCGTTTCAATGGGATTACCATCATTTCAACGGAACGGATTATGATGCTTCCGAAGACCGAACCGGCATCTTTCGGATCCTCGGCGACGGGAAGGACTGGAACGACCACGTTGATGATGAATTTGGCAATTACGACTACCTGATGTTCGCCAATATTGATTATCAGCACCCGAATGTCCAGGAGGAGATGATTCACTGGGGGACCTGGTTTGCCAAAACCCTCGGATGCCAAGGTTACCGGCTCGATGCCATTAAACACATCAATGCCGCCTACGTCTCCCGTTTCGTTCATGCCATGAAAGAGTCATTCGGTGAGGACTTCTATTTTGTCGGGGAGTTTTGGAATCCGGATCTTGAAGCGAAGCAGCGCTTTCTCGATCAAACGGACTTCACCATTCATCTCTTCGATGTCGCCCTTCACTACCGTTTCCATCAGGCGTCCATCGAGGGCCGTGATTTTGATTTACGGACCCTTTACGAAGGAACACTTGTTGCCACACACCCGACGCATGCCGTTACGTTTGTCGACAACCATGATTCCCAGCCCGGGGAGTCTCTGGAATCCTGGGTGGGAGACTGGTTTAAGCCCCTCGCCTACGCCCTGATCCTTCTTCGTGAGGATGGATTTCCGTGCGTGTTTTTCGGGGATTATTTCGGCATTCGCGGTGACGATCCGATCCCATCCAAAAAAGAACTCATCGATCCGCTCCTCGATGCCCGTTACTACCTCGCCTACGGCGAGCAGGAGGATTACTTCGATCATGCCAACACCGTCGGCTGGGTCCGGCACGGTGTGGAATCGTTCGATGGCTCCGGATGCGCCGTCGTGATCTCCACAGGCGACGACGGGTTTAAGGATATGAAGGTCCGTGACACACATGCCGGCAGCACCTGGATTGATGTCACCGGAAACCGTGACGATGAAGTGGTCATTGAAGAGGATGGGACAGGACGCTTTCCCGTCAATGGCGGGAGCGTCTCCGTCTGGGCACTGAAATCTTATGGCCTCAAACGGAAAGAAGCTGTCGAAGAAAGACGTTGAACCGATCAGGCAAGTTGCTGAACAGGAAAAGGCCGACCCTTTCACATGAGGGTGCGGCCTTTTCCTGTTCATATCGCTGTTTGTCATCAGTCATTTGGAAAAAAAGCATGATAGAGGCTTTTTACAGCCAGATTCGCGTCACGGTCATCCACACCAAACATCATACTCGTCTCCGAGGAGCCCTGATTAATCATTTTGATATTGACTCCTGCGTCTCCCAGGGCTGCCGTCGCCTTGGATGCGACTCCGACCGTGCGGGCCATGCCTTCCCCTACGACCATAACAAGTGCAAGGTTCCGTTCGATGCTGACATCCACCACGTCGAGTTCCTGACGGATCCGGCTCAGAATGCGTTCCTCCTTGCCGTTTTGCACCTGGTGCTCCCGGAGGATGACAGACATGTTGTCGATCCCTGACGGCGTATGTTCAAAGGAGATGCCTTCGGTTTCAAGAATTTCAAGAAGACGGCGTCCAAAGCCGACCTGACGGTTCATGAGGTATTTCGTCAAATTGATACTGAGAAATCCTTTGTCACTCGCGATCCCCAAGACAGGCATCTTGTCCGGTACACGGTTGTCAACAATCATCGTACCCGGTGCTTCGGGGTGGTTTGTATTTTTGATGCAGACCGGTACCTTCTTCTCAACGACCGGCAGGAGTGCTTCGTCATGAAAGACGCCAAATCCCGAATACGCGAGCTCCCGCATTTCCCGGTACGTGATCTCCTTCATTTCATGGGGATTCTCCACGAGATTCGGATTAACGCTGTAAACGGAATCCACATCGGTAAAGTTCTCGTACAGAGACGCCTGCAGACCCGCTGCCACGATGGAACCCGTAATGTCGGAACCACCGCGCGGGAACGTCACGATGTTGTTTTCTTTTGAATAGCCGAAGAACCCCGGAATGACCAGCACTTCTTCACGTTCTCTCAGCCTGTACAGATGATCATAGGCCTCAGGGAGGATACGGGCATTCCCCGGTTCATCGGTCACAAGCATGCCTGCCTCGTCAGGACTCACATAGCTCGCCTTCGTCCCGAGCTTCGTCAAATAAGCCGCCATTACCTTGGCGTTCTCGTTTTCACCGCTCGACTTCAGTGCATCCATCAAACGGTCCTCATCGTGTTTATATGTCTCGATCCGTTCCGTAAGCTTCGTGCGGATATCCGACAGGACCGCTTCATCAAGACCAAGATACGTCACGATCGCCGTAAAGCGTTCCAACACGTCTTCAAAGGCTTCTGTATAGGCATCACCTGCGATAATCGTATTCGCTAGTGTGATAAGAAGATCCGTCGTCTTTATATCGTCCTCAAAACGTTTCCCCGGTGCAGAGACCACCACAACCCGCCGTTCCGGGTCTCCTGTCACGATCCGGGCCACTTTTTCAAACTGTTCGCCACTGGCTAATGAACTTCCGCCAAACTTCACTACTTTCATTGCAAAATTCCTTTCCCTGCTGATAGCTTTTCAAATGTAAAATTCATTATACAGGACATGTTCGCCATTGAGCAACGGTATTTCTCGATTTTTCTGAATTAATGACGTTTATATGCGGACAGGTGTCCACCCTGAATAGATAAACACCCGACAGAATGAAATCTGCCGGGTGTTTATCATCGAGCTGTTTATTGAATTTCTACGTCCTGGATCATGTACAGGCCGTTTGGATGCTTCCAGAAGCCTTGTACTTCATCACGCAGACCTACGAGGTAGTTCTGGTGATACAGGTAAGACATTGGCGCTTCTTCAACGAGAATTTCCATTGCGTCTTCATACAGAGCGGCACGTACGTCCGGATCTGCTTCGCGACGGGCTTCGTCGAGGATTGCATCGAGTTCTTCATTTTCCATGAAAGAACGGTTACCCGGTGAACCAACCTGTGAAGAGTGGAACAGGGCATACATACCGTAGTCGGCATCAGCCGTTACAGTCGTCCAGCCAAGGATGAACATGTCATGGTTACCTTCAGCCGTCTCATCAAGATACGCGCCCCACTCGAGGACTTCGATCTCAACATCTACACCGATATCTCCGAGCTGATCCTGTACAAGCTCAGCGATGTCCATACGTTCACGGCTGTCGTTTGTCCAGATCGTTGTGGAGAAACCATCTTCATAGCCTGCTTCTGCAAGAAGTTCCGCAGCCTGCTCCGGGTCGTAAGGAAGTCCTTCAACCTGATCGGAATAACCGAATACCTGTGGTCCGATTGGTCCAAGGGCAGGTTCGGCTGTACCGTCCATTACACCGAAGATAATGTCTTCTTTGTTAATCGCCATGGATACAGCCTGACGAACGAGCACGTCGTCAAATGGCTCAGCCTGCATGTTGAAGCCGATGTAAGCAAGGGAAAGTGATTCCTGCTGATAGAGGCTCGCGCCGTCCATGTTGTCAACCCGGCCAGTGTCGCTTGGTGATACCGGGTGAATAATGTGTGCAGAACCTGTTTCAAGCTCACCGATACGCGTGAGGTCTTCAGGTACGACACGGAACGTGACAGAGTCGACGTTTGCATGGTCGCCCCAGTAATCGTCGTTTCTTGTCAGGACGATGTTGTCACCTGGCGTCCAGCTTTCAAACTTGAAGAAACCAGTTCCAACCGGGTTGTCATTGATGTAGTCACCAGGCTGTCCGCCGTCTGCCATGGCTTCATAGTCTGCATCGATGACTTCCTGACTCATGATTGCCCCACCGGAGTGCGCAATATGTGCAGGAAGCGGTGCAAATGGAAATTCAGTCTGGAACTGAACCGTCAAGTCGTCTACAACAATGACTTCTTCGATCATGTCATACAGGAATGCACGCGGAGACGCAACATCCGGATCAAGGACACGGTCAAAGTTTGCTTTAACGACATCTGCAGTCAGTTCAGAACCATCGTGGAACGTCACGCCTTCACGAAGCGTGAATTCCCAGAGATCGTCTTCAACTGCTTCCCAGTCTGTTGCCAAAAGCGGCTCAAGATCGCCGTCTTCAGTTTGGGAAAGGAGCGGTTCATAGATGTTCACCTGGATGTTACTTGATGGCACATCGTTTGATCCGTGCGCATCGAGTGAATCGGCGTCGGAAAGAACTGCGATCACCAGATCGTTGTCTCCTGCAGGAGCTGCCTCATCATCGCCTGCATCGTTGTTACCATTGTTATCCGCAGCATTGTTATTGTCTGCAGAATCATTGACTGTACCACCATCGTTGTCCGGCTCACTGGCACATGCAGTAAATGTCATTACCGCTGCTGCAGAAAGTAAACCCGCTTTCAAAGTCTTGCTTCTAAACATGTTGTATCCCCCTTATTCTTAATGTAATAGATTTGTAACATGCTTAAGGAACAATTTACACTATCTCAAAAAAAAACACAAGTAGAAATTATCTTAAAATTTTCACTTTTCTAATTTAGTAATGATCTGCGGACTGAAAATAGTTGTCAGACTATCTGACAACTTACACTGCAAAGCGCTAAACCGTCTTGTTAATAATCAAACTTCCATAAAACTTTCCACCTTTTCTAATAAGAAGTTATCGTATGAAAATAAATCGAAGTTTTTCCCCTCTCCCCCCTTGTCTTAAGCGGTTGTCATGGTATAATTTTTTTGTTACTCTTATGTGTTTTAATTTTTTGAAAATTACATCACAAACTTTTGCCAAACTGTAAAAATAATATGAAAGTGAGGTTTTCATTATGCCAGATACGTCATCTGTGAATCGTGCGTCGGTTGAGCCGAAAAAAATCAACCCGCAAATTGAGAATCTGAAATCAATGTGGCGTAAAATGAAGCAAAACAAACTGGCCATGGCCGGCCTGTACCTGATTATCTTCTTTATCGTAACATCGATCTTCGGACCATTCCTGACATCGATGGATCCGACAAGCACAGAGGTACAAAACCGCCTCCAAACACCAAATGCCGATAACTGGTTCGGTACCGATCACCAGGGACGGGATATTTTCACCCGGATTATCCACGGTATGTGGATTACACTCGGGATCGGCTTCAGCTCCGTTATTATGGGGATGATCGTCGGGGTCTTCATCGGGATCATTGCCGGCTTCTATGGCGGAAAGATTGATACTGTTCTTATGAGGATCATGGATGTCTTCCTTGCGTTCCCAGGTATCCTTCTGGCACTCGGGATCGTTGCTATTCTCGGGGGAAGCATCTTTAACGTCGTCATCGCGATCGCCATCTTCTCCGTACCGGTATTTGCCCGTATCGTGAGAGGGTCAACCCTCGCTGTCAAGAAACTGGAGTACATCGATGCCGTACGGGCACTTGGTGCATCAGATGCACGCATCATATTTAAACATATCCTGCCTAACATTCTGTCACCCATTATTGTGCAGGCCACGTTGTTCATCGCAACTGCCGTCCTGACAGCCAGTGGACTTTCCTTCCTTGGACTCGGCGCTCAACCGCCGACGCCGGAATGGGGCGCCATGCTTGCAGCCGGCCGTAACTATATGTGGGATTATCCGCATATCGCACTCTTCCCGGGTCTTGCCATCGTAAGCGTCGTTCTTGCCTTCAACCTGCTTGGTGACGGTCTCCGTGACGCACTTGATCCGAAAATCAAATCATAAGAGAGGTGAACAACCATGCTAGTCTATTCAATAAGACGTATCTTTCAAACCATCCCCGTCCTGATCGGGGTTACACTCGTCGTCTTCCTGATGATGCACCTGATCCCGGGGGACCCGGCTCAGATCATCGCCGGTGAGCGGGCCGATCCGGAACAGGTCGAACAGCTCCGGGACCGTCTCGGACTGAATGATCCACTCTATATCCAGTATGGATCTTTTGTTACAGATGCAGCACAGGGAGACCTGGGAAATTCCCTGCGGAACGGACGCCCTATTTCTTCGGAAATCTTTGATAACCGCATCTGGGTCACGCTCGAACTCGCCATCTACAGTACAATCCTCAGCGTTTTCATGGGGATCATCGCAGGGGTCATCTCGGCAACGAGACGGGGCTCCTTTACCGACATGGGCATCATGGTGTTTGCATTGTTCGGGCTTTCCATGCCAAACTTCTGGCTCGGACTGATGCTCATTCAGTATCTGGCTTTGCCGCCGCTGCAGCTCTTTCCGGTTTCCGGCTGGGGGACACCTGAACAGATTGTGTTGCCCGTTATTACCCTTGGAACTGCCGGAGCTGCCATTATTGCGCGGATGACCCGTTCAAGCATGCTTGAAGTCATCAACCAGGACTATATCCGAACGGCACGTGCCAAAGGGGTCAAAGAGCGTTACGTCGTCTACAAACACGCGCTCCGTAATGCGCTCATCCCGGTTGTGACCGTCGTCGGTCTGCAGTTTGGTACGCTTCTTGGCGGAGCCGTACTGACAGAAACCGTCTTTTCGATTAACGGCCTCGGGCGCTATGTCGTCGACTCTATCGGCCGACGTGACTTCCCTGCTGTACAGGGTTCCGTTCTCGTCCTGGCCATGCTGTTTGTCTTCGTCAACTACCTCGTTGACATTTCGTATCGTGTACTCAATAAACGGATCGAACTGGATTAACCGGTTTGCTGAAAGAAAGGTGGGAGAACCTTGGACGAAAAGAAAACCATTATCGCCGTCGAAGAGTTGCAAACTTCATTTTTCACTAGCAAGAGTGAAGTGAAAGCTGTCGATGGCGTGACATTTGATGTTCCCTCCGGAAATACCCTCGGCATCGTCGGGGAATCCGGATCCGGAAAAAGCATTACCTCCCTGTCCATCATGCGACTGATTGATGAGCCAGGGAAAATAAAAGGTGGAAAAATCATTTTCAACGGAGAGAATCTCCTCGATAAATCCGAAGCGCAAATGCGACAGATTCGCGGAAACCAGATCTCGATGATCTTCCAGGAACCGATGACCTCCCTGAATCCGGTCTTCACCATTGGGGATCAGATCAGTGAAGCGGTCATGATCCACCAGAAGCTTTCTAAGAAAAAAGCGATGGAAAAATCACTCGAAATGCTCGAACTCGTTGGTATTCCATCACCAAAAGCCCGATTGAAGGCTTATCCGCATGAACTTTCAGGAGGTATGCGGCAGCGTGCGATGATCGCCATCGCGCTGTCATGCCGACCGGAACTGCTCATTGCCGATGAACCGACGACAGCTCTCGACGTGACCATACAGGCACAGATCTTAAGGCTGATTAATGACCTGCAGGAAGAGCTCGGCATGTCCGTCCTGCTCATTACCCACGACCTCGGCGTTGTGGCGGAAACCTGTGACTATGTTGCCGTTATGTATGCCGGCAAGATTGTTGAATATGCAGACGTGAAGTCGCTGTTCAAAAATCCGCAGCATCCATACACCGTGGGGCTGTTAAAATCCCTGCCGCGTCATGACATCGACCAGGAATCCCTTGAAGTGATTAAAGGGATGGTACCGAAACCGGATGAACTGCCGGACGGTTGCCGCTTTGCTCCACGTTGTCCGTTCGCACGGGACATTTGCCATGAACGACTTCCTGAACTGAAAAATATCGATGACCAAAATCAAGTCCGCTGTTGGATTCATACCGACGAGTGGGACGGGCCGGAGGTGAATGTCAAAGATGACTACGGAACTGCTCAAAGTTAATAACTTAAAACAGTACTTCCCGATCAAAGGGGGCGTGTTTGGCCGAACCGTCAATCACGTCAAGGCCGTCGATGACATTTCCTTTGCGATTAAAGAAGGGGAAACCCTCAGTATCGTCGGGGAATCCGGCTGCGGGAAATCAACGACAGGACGGGCCATTCTCCGCCTCGAGGAACCGACAAGCGGGGAGATTGAATTTGACGGAAAGGACCTTCTCGCTCTTAACAAGCGTCAGATGCGGGAGATGCGAAAAGAACTCCAGATCATTTTCCAGGATCCTTATGCGTCCATCAATCCGCGTCAGACCGTCAGGCAGATTTTAAACGAAGCGATGCAGATTCAGAATGTCCTTCCTCCGGAAAAACGTGAAGATCGCATGATGGAACTGCTCGACATCGTTGGACTCGGTTCTCATCAGCTCGACCGCTTTCCGCACGAATTCAGTGGCGGACAGCGCCAGCGCATCGGGATTGCCCGTGCCCTGTCTGTGGACCCGCGGCTGATTATCTGCGATGAATCAGTGTCAGCTCTCGACGTATCCATTCAGGCACAGGTATTAAACCTGCTCAAACAACTGCAGCGGGATTTCAATCTGACCTACCTGTTTATCGCACACGACCTCGGTGTTGTGCGACATATCTCGGACCGGGTGATCGTGATGTATCTCGGAAAAATCGTGGAAGTTGCCGACAAAAAGTCGCTCTTCGACAATCCAAAACACCCGTATACAAAAACACTGCTTTCAGCCATACCATCTCCGGACCCTGAGGTTCAAAAGGAACAGATCATTCTGAAAGGCGATGTACCTTCACCAATTGATCCGCCGACAGGCTGCCGTTTTCACACGCGCTGTCCGTTTGCAACGGATAAATGCCGTGAAGAAGAGCCTGAACTCCGTACAACCGAGCAGGATATGATCGACGGTCACCAGGCCGCGTGTCACTACATTGAAGAAATCGAATCCGGTGAACACAAAGCCAACTATTAATCTGCAAACAACCCCTCCGGCACTGAGCCGGAGGGGTTGTTTTTGATCATAACAGGTTATTGATTATTGATCCGCGTGTTTCCCTAAAATCACCTTTGCTTCAAAGAGGCGCTGCAACGACGTAATAATCTCCACCGCCAGGAAAATCAGACCGATCAGAATCAGGTGATCGGTGAAGATAATCATAAGAGAAAAGAGAATAAAGCCTTCTGTCCGCTCAGCAAGACCGGACTGGTAATAAAAACTCTTCACACCCTGCTTCTCAGATACGGCACCGACCGTCAAAAAGATGGTCATGCAATAAATTATCGACACACTCAAAAGGAGAAGCACCCACATCGCATCCGGATAGCGGAATGCAAGACCGAGAATCACACTGATCTCAACGAGCCGGTCAAAACTTACATCAAGGACCGTTCCAAAAGACGACGGCTTTGTTTTTCTTGCCATCGTGCCGTCGACCACATCGAGAAAACCTGAAAACCAGAGAACCAAAAGGGCAATCAGCGTCTGTTCAAAATAAACGAACAGCCCCGACGTCACCCCGATCAAAAAGGAAATGACCGTTACGTTATTCGCCGTCAGTCCCCACTTCAAAAACGTATCTGCCGAAACATTCACAATCGGCTGCACATAGCGTCTCCCTCTCGTATCAAGCATCTGTTACACGTCCCTTCTTCCGGACGAGGACGACCCTGTCCCCGTCGTAAAACGTCCGATCATCGTGAAGGACGATAGACTGCCGGATATCAGGCAAGTCAACAAAGTAAAACTGCAGACCATACTTCATCATCGCATATTTCACCCGTCCCCCTTCAAGAACAGCGGGATCATTCGTCCGCTGATCATGCTCTTTTTCCATCTGTACATCGCCTGCAGGAATAAAACCGCCGTGCAAAAAGATGCCCTCTGAGAACATCTCTGCCACTTCCCGGTTCTCCGGGTTGCGGTACACCTCTTCAGGAACACCAATCTGCTGGAACGTTCCGCCTTTCATAACGGCTACCTGATCACCCATCACCATCGCTTCTTCCCGGTCATGGGTCACGAACAGGGCCGTCACACCTTCCTGTTTCAAAAAATCCCGGACCCAGGTACGAATGCTGACCCGGAGTTCGGGATCCAGACTCGAAAACGGTTCATCGAGCAAAATAAGGGCCGGGTTTAAAATCAGCGCCCTTGCGAGTGATACACGCTGCTGCTGACCGCCGGAGAGCTGATTCGGATACCGGTCCGCATAAGCCTCGAGATCCACTTTTTCGAGAAGCGCCATCCCTCTTCTAATCCGTTCATCCTTTTTCACTTTATCTTTTCCGTATTTCAGTCCGTACGTGATGTTTTCAAGGATCGTAAAATGAGGAAAGAGCAATGGCTGCTGAAACATCAGCACGACCGGCCGATGCTCGGCTTTGACTGTCGTCATATCCTCTCCCTGAATAAGGAGCTGCCCGTCCGTAAAGGAAGACAGGCCTGCAATCGAACGGAGCAGCGTGGACTTGCCGCAGCCGGAAGGACCAACAAGACTCACGATGCTTCCCTGTTCCACATTCATATTGATCCGGTGGAAGACTTCAGTTTCCCCGAACCGTTTTGATACATTCATCAGTTGCATGAGCAAATGAAACCCGCTCCTTTCTATGGCCGCTGCAGAATTGTCATATAAAGACGGAGCAGCCCTTCAAATACAATCAGAAAGACGATTGGCAACAAGGCAAACAGGACTGAAAATCCTGCGACAACAGCGCCGTCACCGCTTGTGAAATACGGATAATAGATCATCGGCAAGGTCATAATCCGACCGCCGCCGATAATCAGCGTCAGCACATACTGACTGAGGGAAATGACAAAGACGAGAACGGCCATACTCCGGATACTCGGAATAATCTGCGGAACGAGCATCGTCCAAAAAAGCCGCCAACGGTTGACGCCCAAGGTGCTGCACTGTTCCTCCCAATCCGGGGACAACCGGTCAAAACCGGCCTTCATCACCCTTACGGCATAGGGGATCGTCGGCATCAGATGAATCAGGATGACACCCGTTGCCGAATCAGCAAGCCCGAGCCGGATCATGGTCAAATGCATCCCCATGGCAATGGCAAGCACCGGAACGAGGATCGGCAGCATCAGGACTGCTTCGATAAACGGCTTTCCTCTGAAGCGGTAACGGCTTAACCCGTATGCCGCCGGGACAGCCAGCATAAAATTCAGGATCACGACAACGGTTGCGATAAAGATCGTGACCGCAATCGCCCAGATAATATCCGAATCCCTGAAGATCACTTCCCATGCGCGGAAGCTGATCGTTTCCGGATAGATGTCAGGCCATGACCAGCGAAAACTGATGCTCCTCGCTGTCATTAACAGAAGTGGTGCCACAAAGATCAGAAACAGCACCAGAAACCAGAACACTTTCGATACGCGCCGGGGAATGTTCATTGCTGTTCCCCCCTTCTTGTCGCCCATTTACTCTTCCACCTCGACGTAAAGCGGAGAACGAAAAAGGCCGACACGATGGCAAACAGTGAAATCAGCACCATCATCGCCTGTGCGAGGGGTCTGTTGACCCAGGCAGACTGATAAAACCATTCATACGCAAGAATCGGCAGCATCTTTGGAAAAGTCACACCAAGAAGAGCCGGCACTTCAAAGGCACCGAGGACAAACACAAACAGGATCAGGAACGTTTCCAGTGACACCGGGAATACCCAGGGGAATTCCACGGTCCGAAAGACGGTGAAGGAATTACCGCCCAGCGTCCGGCTCACGTCCTCATAGCGGAGATCCATCTCCTGATAGACCGGCAGCATCATAAGGAGTACAAACGGTATCTCTTTCCATACATACGTCAGGATCACCCCGATATAGAGCGGATCGTTCACGAGAACCGGAAACTGACCGATCGAATCCAAGAGCCCGATTTGAAAAAAGAGTGACGAGAACCATCCTGTCGGCGCAAAAATAATATAAATCAAGTAAGCCGCCACAAAGTGCGGAATAATCATCGGCAGCCAGGCGACAAATTTCCAGTGATCATAGCGGAACACCCGGATGAGACGCCTCGTCATCCAGATCCCGATCACCAGTGAAATCAGAGTCGAAGAAAAGGCGACCCAGACGCTGATCCCGAGAGACCGGAGGAAGCTCCCGTGAGCGAGAAGCGTCTGGTAATTTGCCCAGAAAGCGTCCCCCTCTTCCCGGGAGACGCTTCCCTGTGCTGCCTGAAAGAGGCCGTAACCGACAAAAAACGAAATGACGATCAATGCCGGTGAAACAAAACCAATCCCTTTCAGCCAGGACGGTACGGGTTTATTGGACAAGCTCACGTTCCCACTGCTCAATGACCCAGTCAAAATAACGGGAATCGAGCTCAGGAAGGATGTCGTCCTGACTGACAAAAGCAGGACCGGTCAGCGCTTCCGCTTCCTCAAGCTGCTCCTCCGTTAACGCATCCGGGTTCAGCACATGGCCTTCTCCCCACATGGACGGGTCGAGTTTTTTGATTTGTGCCTCCGGTGACAGCATGAAGTTGATCGCAACGAGTGCCGCTTCAGGCTCTGTTGCATTAAACGGAACGGACAGATAATGGGTATTCCCGATTGAGCCCGGTTCGAGGACGAGGGTCTCTGTATTTTCCGGGAAGATGCCGTCTTCGATCTTACTGACAGCACGGTGTTCATTGAAGCCCATGGCAAAAGCGACTTCTCCGTCTGCGAACATCTGATCAAGCTGAGCGTTGGAATCCGGGTAGGTCTGCCCCTCTCTCCAAAGTGAGTCTTTGAATGAGCCGAGCACGTCCCATACTTCGGATCCATGCTCTTCAAGCCAGGCCTCATTGTATTCTGCGAGGTCAGCCGGATCGTCCGCCACATGGTACATCACATGCCGGACAAACGTATTACCCGTGAAATCATTGACATTCGGGTATGTGAATAACCCCGGGTTTTCAATGGACCATTCAATCAGTTCTTCAATGCTGCCTGGCATCTCATCCACGAGGTCCGGATTCGCCTGAATGGTGAACTGCACATTTCCCCACGGCGCTTCATGCCCTTCGATCGGTGTCCCTGTATCATAATTGACAAACGGCACGTCGGTTCCGATATACTCATGAACATTCGGTAAAATCTCAAGGAAGTCTCCGTACAGGAGATCGTTATCCTTGGCTGTTCGGAAATTCTCGGCATTGATCCATAGAAGGTCCGCACCGCCGTTCATTTCACCGGCCTCACGCTCGGTCATCAGTTTATTCAGAAAATCCGGCGCATCCATCGGATAACGGTTTAATGTCACATCGTATTCTTCAAGAAGACGGGGCGCGATGAAATCATCCATATACTGATTGATCCCGTCGTCTCCTCCCCACATATAAATGCCGATTTCTTTCCCTTCGGCTTCACTTACAATCTCATCCCAGGAAGCGTCCTGCAACGTTTCCACTTCCACCTGCGGTTCCGCATCATCCCCGCATGCCGAAAGCATCGGGATCACCGCCGCCACTGTCAACCATTTCTTCATTCTTCTTTCCCCTTTCAGCAGTTCTCAGTTGTGATTATTACCTGATAACCTTTTTATTTCATCACTTATCATATCATTTATTGCTTGAATCCGCTGTATGCACTCTTACATTTTATTGACTAAGTTGTTAAATGAGCGTGAAATCAGCACGCGAACACAGATGGTATCGTTTGAAAAGAAAAGAGCGCTGGAAGGCTCCCAACGCTCATTCGGTCATTCTTATCAAGACGTCTGCTTCAGCTCGTCCATATCGATCCCCTTCTTCTTCGCCCAGATCTTTGGTACGAGAGAAAGCAAGAAGAGAATGATACCGGCTGCGGCAAACTGAAGAACCAGTGTCATCGATACCCCTTCGCGGGCGATCTGACCGGCCATGAAGGCATAGATCATGGCACCTGGTGCCATTGTGATCCCCGAAACGATGGTGAACTTCCAGAAGCCAAGGCTTGTCAGTCCGTACACGTAGTTTTGCACGTTGTATGGGAACACCGGTACAAAGCGTGTCAGGATGAGGAAGCTGACGCCGTTTTCCTCAACCCCTTTGTCGATTTTGTCAAAGATCGGATTCCCTTTGAACTTTTTCATGATCATGTCACGGGCAAGATACTTCGCCACAAGGAAAGCTGCCGCTGCCCCGAGGGTCGCACCCATCAGTGACAGGATACCGCCGAGAACCGGACCGAATGCCACACCGCCGACGATCGGGAAGATCGCGCCCGGCAAGAGGAATACGGCAGAGGCCATAAACACGAGGACGAAGATCACATAGCCCATCACACCGAACCCTTCAATAAACTCCTGCATTGCTGAAATACTCTGGATCTTTTCAAGTGCACCTGTCTGCCATGCGATGGTGAAAACCAACGCGATGACTGCAACGAGACCGATCAGTTTCATTGCTGATTTATTTTTTGCGCTCATACGCTCATCTCCTTTAATGGGGTAATACGTGTATTAAATATTCTGAACTGTTGATTAAAAATCACCGTTCTCAGTGCGGTCAATAACATCCTGGTTCTCAAGCTCATACGCTTCGTAAGACCATTCAATCCATGATCCGTCATAGTTCAGCACATCGTCATAACCAAGGCCATACGTCAGTAACAACCATGTGTAAGAAGAGCGGACACCGGACTGACAGTAAGGGATGAGGGTTTCGCCACTCTCAATCATATCACCGTAAAGCGCTTCGAGTTCACTCATTGATACGGCCGTTCCGTCTTCTGCAACAGCTTCAGTCCAGTTAATATATTCTGCACCTGCAATTTTACCAGGACCGAATGCGCCTGCAAGTGTTGTGCTGCCGTCTTCTTCATCGCCACCGCGGGTATCAATCAAAATGCCTTCCCCATCAACGGCTGCGATAACGTCTTCAAGTTCTGCGTTGAACGCTGCCGGATTATAATCAGGTGCCACATACTCGGTTTTTTCACGATCCCCAAGTTCAAGCGGGTTACCGGTATCGTAGCCCTGGCCGATCCAGGCATTGATTCCGCCGTCAAGGAAACGGACATCATCGTGTCCGAGCATTTTCAGCTGCCAGAAGACGCGTGCCGAGTCGTGCTGTGCGTTCGCTGCATAGGTCACGACCGTCGTTTCCGGTGTGACACCGAAAGAGCTTAACAGTGCTTCCACTTCTTCTTTTTCATTCGCCATACCATCGTATGGGTAAAGCTCCGTTCCGGAGTAATCAGGACGCCAGATTTCAAAGGAGCCCGGAATCGCGCCGCCTCTTTCACTCATTGTACCAATCACGACAACATCTTCGTCTGTTTCCATCAGATCTTTCAGTTCGGTCGCTGTGATGAACGCTTCCGGAACGGCATATTCTGTAATTTTCTCCTGCTGTGCATCCATGTCCACTTCCTGTGCTTCAATACCGGTTACGGAAAAATAAACGATTACTGCAATGATGGCAACTGCTACTGTACTGAAGCCGGTGATTTTCCATTTTTTACTCATGTAAAACGCCTCCTTTAATAGTTGGGTAGTCTTTTATGATGAACGTCACACTTGTTAAAATATTCACATAGAATTTCTTTTTCCAGGCACCCATCCCCTTGACGGGTGCCTGATGACAATCAGTTTTTGACGACTTGCTTGACGATCCGCTTCGACTTGTAGCGGTTAATCCATGCTCCTGCCGGTTTTGACAAGACGTCTTCCGGCGGGGCTGTATCCGAATGAACAACCGGTCCCCAGAGAAGATCAAGGATGTGGAAGGCTTTCTTGCCGACCTTCATCATCGACGCTCTGCAAGCGGCGCAGTATACAACAACGTGATCTGTTGTGAAATCATCCGCACGGCGCTGCATGACGCGTGTGGCAAGGTCCGGATTCGCAGGGACAATCATGCCACCAAAGCCGCAACAGCGTGCATTTTCTCTTGAATGTTCCGATTCTTCCACCCGGTAACCGAGCTCTTTCAAAACCCAGCGGACACCGTCCTGAAGCTCTTTTTCATAACGGGTCGAACAGGAATCGTGAATCCCGAAGACGACATCGCTGTCTTTCGCTTTCCCGCGGAGTTCTTCAGGAATGCCGATTTTCGGAAGAAGTGTCCAGAGAGACTCTGCCTTTGTGGTTTCACTCGTTTCGTTGATTGTTTTATAGCAGTTTTGACAGGCCACGATGATCGTATCGATTCCGATGTCATCCATGTCCTGCTGCAGGCCGGCAAAACGCTCCTTGAACTTCTCTTCCTGTCCCAGCGCCTTCGTCCCTTTTCCACAGCATTTCTGCACGCCACCCAGATCCGGGTAAACGGTCTTCAGATATTCCATCGTCTTTTTCACGCCATCCGGTGTATAGGATGGCAGTGAACATCCTGGCATGAACCCTTTTCGTTCGGCAGTTACAGTCATGGTCATCTGCCTCCTTTTGCTTTAGTCGTAAACAGTTTGGAGAAACCGAGTTTCTGGTGCATCTCGATCGCTTTATGGCCTTCCATCGGTGACTTCCCATCATTGGCAAGGATGAAATCCTTACGCATCGCCATGAACGTCTCCCCAATCGGATAGTCGTTCGGACATACATGGGAACAGCCGCCGCACACATTACAGGAATATGGGACGATTGGCTCGATGCCGTCTTTAGCGAGAAACTCACCGAAGATATCTTGCGGACATTCGCCGAAGTCGTTCATCATCAGGCATTCATCCATACAGAGCTTGCACTCACACTGGAGACAGCGGCCTGCTTCTTGCTGAGCCTGGGCATCGGTATAACCGAGATCCACCGCTTTGAAGTCGCGCTTACGCTCGTCTGCCGGACGGTGGTTACCTGACGTTCTCGGCAGGTTTTCAGTGCCTTTCGGGAGCGGCACATTGAGTGTTGTTTCGAAGCTGTATTCATATTTCAGGTTTCTTGCCTCTGTCAGATCCACCTGGTTCAAGAAACGGTCCACGCTCTTCGCGGCTTTCTGACCGTAGGCCATTGCCTGAACGACGATCGCCGTACCTGCTGCATCTCCTGCAACGAAGACGTTCGGTACGCTTGTTGACAGGGTTTCTTTGTCGACGACGTAGCGTCCGCCGCCACCCTGTGCGACCATGCCTTCTGTCAGATCCTGAACGCGCTGTCCGGTTGCAAAAACAACCGTATCCACTTCGATTTCTTTGCGCTCATCACCGAAGCTCGGTGCAAAGTTGCCATCCTCATCAAAGACTGACAGGACATTCTTCAGAACCATTCCGCGAACGCGGCCGTTCTCATCTTTCAAAATTTCTTCAGTGGCCCAGCTGTTCAGGAACATGACGTCTTCTTCCTGTGACTCAACGATTTCCTGTTCACTTGCCGGGAGCTGTTCAAGGCTCTCAAGGCTGATGAGGCTGACCTCGTCTGCGCCAATTCTCCAGGAGGAGCGTGCACAGTCCATCGCCACATCCCCACCGCCGATGACGGCGATTTTCTTACCTGCCGCTTTTGAAGCATGTGTCAGGCTGATTTCTTTCAGGTAGTCCACTGCGTGCATCACACCTTCAGCATCGGCTCCTGCTACAGGAGGCATTCCGCCGAGATGGGCGCCGTTTGCGATGATGACGGCATCGAAGTCTTGTTGCAGGGATTCGAAGCTGATGTCTTTTCCGACTTCAACCCCCATTCGGAACTTGACGCCAAGATCTTCGAGGTAGCTGTATTCGAAGTCGATGACTTCTCTCGGGAGTCTGTACTCCGGAATCCCGACTCTCATCATGCCGCCGACCACTTCAAGCTTTTCATAGATGACGACGTCGTGTCCGGCTTTTCTCAGATCAATGGCGGACTGGGCACCTGCCGGCCCTGCACCGATGATGGCCACTTTCTTCCCTGTAGAGCCCTTCACCTGAATATCCCACTTTGTCTTGTCATCTGCCTTCTCTGCTGCGTAGCGTTTCAGAGCTGCCACGGATAAGGCTTCATTGAACTCGGTGTTTCGTCTGCAGTCTGTTTCACACGGGTGTGCACAGATCCGGCCGAGTGTGTTTGGAAGGAATAACTTTTCCCGAATCGTCTCGAGAGCCCCTTCCACATCACCTTCACCAATCTGTCGAATGTATTTCTTCACATCCGTGTGCATGGGACAGGCTGCGGTACAAAATGCTTCTTCATGACCCATACAACCGTCCGTAATGGATTTCGCGTTATCGTAAATTGATTGTCTGAATTCCATTGTTGATCACCTCTCCTTTTTTGTGACTCTATTCACATAACAAATGTAAATGAAAGCTAACGGCCCGATCATGCGATGTTAGCAGATGCTCACTCATTCACATGGTTTGTTAAAATTAGAAGCAGCACTCTCTCCCTCTGCTTATTTACATCTTATCATCGCTCAAGCCTTCTGGGGCGCGATATTTTGAACAGATGGTGACGGATATATAGACAATTTTCAACACAATCTAAACATATAAACTTAGTATGTTTTAAACTGAAACACCTCTACGACGGTGGATAACGCTTACATTTTAAGCTTTCCGAAAAAAACAGATGGCGGATATCCACCATCTGTCTCACTCATTCATTCTATTCTGTATCAGTCCATTCATTCGCGATTTCGGATAAGCGTTTTTTTGCCTCTTCCGTCCGTTCTCCGATCTGATCCGGATACGTGCTCGTTCCTTCCACCCGGACAAGCTCATAATGAGAGATGCCGATCAGCTTCATCATCAGCCGCAAATAAGAATCACCGTGCTCAAACGAAGCCAGCGGTCCTGATGAATAAATGCCCCCGGTGCTCTGAATATGCAGGACCTCTTTGTCTTTCATCAGGCCTTCAATCCCCTGTTCGCCGAACTCAAACGTATGACCGGGCACGATGATTCTGTCTATATAGGCCTTGACCTGTGGCGGAAAGCTCATATTCCAAAGCGGTGTCACAAAGACAATCCGCTCCGCCTGCTTAAATGTTGCGACGTGCGGATTTTCAAGGGCCCCGATTTCATTCTCAGTAAGCGGGCGTTGCCTCTCCCACATACTGAGTTCCTCACGCGTCGGAAGCGGGAAGTCGGTTTCGAACAGATCGAGCACTTTCACCTCGACGGCCGGGTTGTACGCTTTCAGTTCCCTGAGAAAATGCATCCCGAGCGTTAAGCTGACCGATTCCTCCTCGGGTTTACGGTTTGCGGTTATCAGTAAAATCACTTTGCATCCTCCTGCTCGTTATCCTGTTTACAGCTGTCCCGGTGGCAGACTACCTGATTTCGGCCGTTTTCTTTTGCCAGATACATCGCCTCATCTGCCTGACGGTAGACCGTTTCAAAATCCGGTGCATCGGCAGAGATTTCCGTCACTCCTGTGCTCACAGGTGTAAAAATCCGTTCTTTATCCGTTGTCACATAAGGATTATCCCGAAGATAGTCCTGGAACATCCGGGCTTTCTCAACGGCTGCATCACACGTAAGTGGCAGATATACACCGAACTCTTCCCCTCCGATGCGCCCGCAAAACCCGTCACGGAAGAACGACTCAAGCAGTGAGGCGAAATGTCTGAGCACATGATCCCCTGTCTGATGACCATAGGTATCATTGACACGTTTGAAATGATCCAGATCGAGAAGCAGAAGGCTGCCTGAACCATGATCCTGTTCATGGCGTTTCTGATACAGATCAATAAAATGGCGACGATTCGCAATCCCCGTCAGATAATCCTCTGTTGCCTGTCTGATCAGATCATCCTCATAACGTTTATGGGCCGTGATATCATTGATTATCACAAGTGTCGCCTCATCTCCTGATCGTGAACGGGCAATGGGAAACGAGCGGACCTCCAGATGCATAATGGTCCGGTCCGGTTCAAGGACCATTTCCCGCTCGGTATTTGCCCGCACTCGTTTTCGCATCGCATCGTGAAATGCCGGGTCTTCCTCAAGCCAGGCTGACACCACATCCTCTTCCCCGTTCTCCATATCGCTTCCTGCCCAACGACCGAGCCAATCTGAGGCGGCATGGTTCATTTCCAAAAGCCGGTATTGCCGATCAAAAATGAGCACGCCTTCTTTCATGGCATCAAAAATCCGATCCTTCGCCACCGGCCAAATGACCAGCAGATTAAACCGGTAATAAAGAATAAAGAGCAGGATCGCCATAATCGAAAAACCGAAACCCATCTGGCCCGGAAGCGTCGCGGGTATAAGCGGTACCGCAATAATATTTAACAACGGGATCAGATAAGTAATAAACATCAGTAAATGCTGCGCGCGGTTTACAGGGGAATCCTGAATCAGATTCTGCAACATGATGCCGCCACTGATGACGGCAACCCCAATCGGATAGATGCTGAGAATGAATCCGAGCGTCGTCTGTTCGACCTGGATTTGCGTCAGTCCCCATAACGTCTGAATGCTGCTCTCTATTCTGAACAAACCGTGATACTCATCACTGAAGATCAGCCCCGTAAAAAACAGGCAAGGCACGGACAAAAGCGCCATCCACGCAACGGTTCTTACGGAATCATAACCCGAATATTCTCTCGCAAGCCCGAATAGTACAATCGGTGTGAAAAAGAGCGGAATTTGCTGCAGATTCCGTAACAGGAGCATCGCCCATTCTTCCGTCACAAAGAGCTCGAGTGCAACCAACATCAAAAGGACGCCGGCCAAGCTGAGAATCAGGCTCAAATAGTTGCGGCCATACGTCCTCGGAGGACGGATAAGCGGAATGATCAATCCAAGTGACAGAAGGCCAACCAGGAACAGATAATACGGATACGGATGCACCCACTGCATACGACTCAACACCTTTACGAGAGAGATGGCTTTGTTGCAAGATTCGAATCTTTCTGTCATTATACCTGATTTTTCAAAGCAGAACAGATGATTTACATAATATTTACCGGGTATTTTTAATTCAGTCATTCAGGCTGTACGCCTTCATTTATGTAAAAAAGCCTGCAGCACCAAGCGGTCACTGCAGACAACGGTCAAAAGTGCCAGCCTTTTTGCTGATACACTTTGATGGCTTCAATTCGATTATCCACCTCGAGTTTATCAAGGATCGTGGAGATATAGTTGCGTACCGTTCCATTCGTCAGAAACAGTGTCTCGGCAATCAGTTTCGTACTCATGCCTTCTGCCATCAGCTTCATCACTTCTTTTTCCCTCTCTGTGAGGGGATTCTCAGAGCGGTACACTTCATCAATCAGTTCCGGTGCAAAAATACGCCGTCCCTGCATGATTTGCCGAATCGCTTCTGCAAGCTCTTCACTCGGGCTGTCTTTAAGCATATAGCCGTCAACACCAACGGACATGGCTTTTTGGAAGTACCCCGAGCGCGCAAAGGTTGTCAGGATCAGGATCTTACAAGGATCATCCTTCAACAGTTCTGCAGCATCGAGTCCATTCATCTCCGGCATCTCAATATCCATGATGCAAATATCCGGCTTCTCTTTTTTCACCGCTTCAACGGCTTCTTTGCCATTGTTCACCGTACCGATGACGTCGATGTCATCTTCCAAGTCAAGAAGTGATGCCAATGCACCGAGAAGCATTTTCTGATCCTCAGCGATAAGCAGTCTCGTCATGCCCGTTGCCCCCCTCCTGGTTCAATTGAACAATCGGGATTGTCATCGTAAGCGCCGTCCCCTGTTCAGACACGATCTCAAGTGTTCCGTTTATGAACTGAAGACGCTCTTTGATCCCGGAAATACCCCCGCCATAGCGGAACTTTTCCATAGGCATCCCCTTACCGTCGTCCTCAATCCGAATGATCAGCTTTTCGTCATGTGTGGCAATCGAAATCCTGCACTCTGATGCCTGGCTGTGTTTGACGATGTTCGTCACTGCTTCTTTGACGCACATGCTGACGACATGATCAATCCTCGCCAGGTTTTCCGGCAACTCTCTTTCCCCGGAAACCGTCAGTCCTATTCCCGCTGCATCCAACAGCTGGGTGACGCGCTCCATTTCTTCTTTCAGCTTACTTCGCCTCATATCCGCCACCAGTTCCCGAAGTTCTTTTAACGCCGTTCTGGCGGTTTGCTGGACTTCTTTTATCTCGGCTTCGGCTTTATGGTGATCTTTCATGATCAGTTTACCTGCAAGATCACTTTTGATGCCAATCATCGACAGTTTTTGACCGAGGGTATCGTGCAGATCCCTTGAGATCCGCTCCCGCTCCTCGAGTTTAATCAAATCGGCAATCTTCTGATTTGCAAAGGCAAGCTCATCTTCAAGCTTCTCTTCCTTCAGCTTACTGTACGTATTCACCGGCAGTAAAATCACCGCAATCGTGCTGAGTAAAAGAAACGGCAGCTGAATCTGCAGAATCTCGAAAGTGATAAACGCATAGTAGCTCGTGATGACCTTCAGCGGGATCAGGATGGAATAGAAGGTGATAAAGGCCGGTTTCTTGGCCAGCTGACCGACAAAATAAGCGATCAGCAGATAAAAATACACATAGCCGAACAGAATCCCCATAATCGTTGAAATCCCGAGCTGAATCCCGAGACCGACATAGATCATCCAGCCTTTGGAAGAAAACGAGAGTACATAGCTGAGGAAGAAACCAAGAACGAGAAGAACGCCGGAAACCCCTTCCAATACGGCAGGGGTTTGAAAGATAAAATAGAAAGGAAGGATGGACAAAAACATCCAGATATACGGACTAAGTCCGGTCGTTTGCCTGAAGCGTTGCTGGAATTTGCCCATCTGTCTCATCCTTTCGTTCATCATTCGCATATTACGAGGCCGTCTGGGCGGTGGCCCGTGTCCGTTTTTTCGCCTCTTTATACGTAATAAATTCTTTATTGTCCTCGTCCCAAAGCCGGTACTTCAGTGATTTAAGGCTTGTGGCAAGCGTGATCTTCGTCGCGTGCTGCAATGGTGGTGTTGCTTCGTGTGCTTCCGGCAGCTTGTAGTTTGGGACTCTCGGACTGAGGTGGTGCACATGATGGTAGCCGATGTTTCCTGTCAGCCACTGCAATACCTTGGGCAGTTCATAGAAGGAGCTGCCGTCAATGGCTGCGTGCACATAGCTCCACTCTTCATCATGTTCAAAATATGTCTCTTCAAACTGGTGCTGCACGTAAAACAGCCAAATCCCGAGAGAACCCGCAAGCCAGGCAATGGGTCCCTGAATCAAAAGGAACGACTGCCAGCCAAGGAGAAGCATCATACCGGCATAGAAGCCTGCAATCAGAAGGTTCGTTACGTGGGTATTGATCCGTTCTTTACGGCGTGCCTGTTTCACATTAAAGCGGTATTGAATGAAGAACACGGCGATCGGCCCGATACCGAGCATCATCACCGGATTCCGGTACACACGGTAACTGAGACGTTTCAGCCAGTGGGCCTCTTCGTATTCGTCAACGGTCATGATCCACATATCACCGGTACCCCGCTTGTCGAGGTTGCTGCTTGAAGCATGGTGCGCATTATGTGTGTTCTTCCACTGTTCATAAGGAACGTGGGTCAGTGCACCTGTTATGGTTCCCATTATATCATTAGCACGGCGGCTTTTGAAAAAAGACTGGTGACAGCAGTCATGAAAAATGATGAAGGTCCGTACAAGAAATCCCGCTGCCAGGATCATAAAGGGTACAGCAAGCCAGTAAGACACGGACAGACTGAGATAAGCAAGGGTCCACAGCAGGGCGTATGGAACAAGCGTATTCAATATCTGTTTCAGGCTCGTCTGTTCATCGGTGACTTCAAAAGGTTTCATGGCTTTTTTCAATTCCTGGATCTTCGGATGTTGACTCATAGTGGGGCCTCCTTATGTCGTTCTTACTTATTACACTAAGAGTAACCCCTATAAGCATGTTGTATAAGTCATAACCGTCAGAACTGATATATGACAAATGTCATAAGATACGTCAGGCGTTGGCCCGTTTGAAACTGATCGTCGCGAAGAACACAAGGACCGCGGCAAAGGCTGCGATGAAGAGAATCTCCTCAAAGATCGTCACCTGCCGGCCGAAGACTTCTATATTCAATCCCATCGCCTCAATGACGACAGGAGAAAGCTCTGACGTGTCGATCATCAGCTTCTTCATGACATCAACCCCGTATGTGACGGGATTGATCTTCACGATGACGTCCATCCACGCCGGCATGTTGCTCACCGGAAAGAGGGCGCCGGACAGAAAGATCATCGGCATGACGAGGATCTGCACCGTCATCTGAAAGCCCTGCGTGGATCGGATGATACTCGCAAACAGCAGGCCCAGTCCCGACAGGGCCGCCCCGAAGAGGAACATAAACGGGATGACCTGCAGGAGGTTCATGATTCCGTATGACAGACCGAGAAACGGAATGAGCAAGAACAGAATGATGCCCTGAATCGTGGCGACCGTTGCCGCACCAAGCATCTTGCCGATCGCGATACTCACCCGCGAAATCGGAGACACAAGAATCTCTTTCATATAGCCTTTATCCTTGTCCTCAATCACCGACATCGCAGAGAAGACCGACGTCATCAGGAGCGTCATCGCCACAATCCCCGGGAAGACGAACTCCACGTAGTTGAAGCTGGCTGTTCCGTCCGGCATATTGCCCATCATCATCGTCTCCATCGTGCCGCTCATCCCGCCGCCGAAGATCAGTAAAAACAGAATCGGCATCGTAAAGGAGCCAAACAGACGGGCCTTATCCCGGAAAAACTTCATCAGATCGCGCTGCCAGATCGCAATAATCCCTTCCATAATCAGCTCTCCTCTCCTGATGCCGCTTCACTGATTTTGCGGCCGGTAAAAGCCAAAAACACATCGTTCAGCGTCGGTTTCCGGATGTTGAGACGTGTTACCGGCGGCGTCAGTGTCTTGATGAAGTCCGAAATAAACGCATCGCTGTTGGCGACCTTCAGATGAATGACGTCCCCCTCGACAGTGACTTCCGCACCTTCAACATGCGCATCGATTTCGTCCATCGCAAGGGCGTTATCCGTCGTGGACAGTTCAATGATGTCACCGCCAAGCTGATTCTTAAGGGCGGTCGGCGTATCGATGGCGATAATCTCGCCCTGATCCATAATCGCAACCCGGTCACTGATCTCCGCTTCGTCCAGGTAATGGGTCGTCAAAAACATCGTTATGCCCTCTTTTTCTTTGAGCTTCAGAATATATTCCCACAGATGTGCCCGCGTCTGCGGATCGAGCCCCACCGTCGGTTCATCGAGAAAGAGCACTTTCGGATAATGCAGAAGCCCTCTGGCGATTTCCAATCGGCGCTTCATACCGCCGGAATATGTTTCCGCACGCTTGTTCTGAACATCGATCAGGTCGACGATCTCAAGCACTTCCTGAATCCGTCCGTGGCGCTTTTCTTTTGGCACCCGGTAAAAGCGGCAGTGAAGCATCAGGTTTTCATACCCCGTCAGCTTCTGATCCAGGGTGTTTTCCTGAAAGATAATGCCGATACTCGCCCGGACGCTGTCTTTTTCTTTTTTCACGTTGAAACCGTTAATCTCAATCGATCCCGAAGTCGGTTTCAGCATCGTACAGATCATGTTGATTGTTGTACTTTTCCCCGCCCCGTTCGGACCGAGAAAACCGAAGATCTCTCCTTCTTCAACGTCGAAGCTGATCTGTTTCACGGCTTCCTTGTCTTTATACTGTTTCGTCAGTTCTTTGACGGATATGATTGACGTCATAACAGGTGTCCTCCATGTAATGAATGGTTGTGTATGTCTATTATGGCGGCACCGTCAGTCAATGTCCAAGAGAACGACAGCAAGCCTCAGCGAAACGTGCCTTCGGCTCCGTTACAGAGCTTTTCGGTACGGTTCGGAATGAGGCCGAGTCGGGTATGTTCAGCTGGCTGCACCATGATTGCCTTGTCAGGACCTGGACGTTTTGACTGTGTTTTTCCCGCTTCTTTTCGCCTGATACAGAGCCGCATCCGCCTGTTCAAGCAGTTTCTCCGGAGAATGCAGATCGCGGGCTTGAAGAACTGCTACGCCTGCACTGACTGTTAACCGGTTTTGAACATCCGACTGTTCGTGGGGAATCGCTGCTTCTTCCACCCTTTTCCGAATCTGTTCTGCGAGTGCATAAGTCTCGGCTTCTGAAGCCTCTTTTACCAACACCGCAAATTCTTCACCGCCGTACCGGTAGACCTCTGCCGAATCTTCTTCTTTGATCACCTGTTTAAAAAGCGTCGCAACTTCTTTCAGACAGTCGTCTCCCTGCAGATGACCGTAAAAATCATTATAATTTTTGTAGTTATCAATATCGAGCATGACCAACCCGAGTTTCCCATTTTCGTCCATTGTCTCTTTAACCACGGTGATCAGATCTTCATCAAACATCCGCCGGTTAGGCAGGCCCGTCAGGCCGTCCAGCTCGGATAAGGTCTTCAGATGCTTCATCGTATCATTCAGTTCTTCCGTTCTTCTTGCCACTTCATCCTCGAGATGCTCCTGCCATTTTTGCTGTTCTTCTGAGAGCTGTTCAATCTCTTCGTATGCGGAGAATGTCCGCATGGAGATGATCGCCACCTGTCCGAAAATCATAAACAGCAAGCCGACCGGAGCCATATCAACAGAATCAACAAGACGCAAATGGTGAAGCATGTCATTCACCACAGTGACGGCAAATACCCCAAACAGCGCAAGGGTCATACCCGCACCCTGTTTTCTGTCGAGAGCTGCTTTGATGATGATCATAAATCCATAGAGAAAGAGAGCCCCGGTATACATCTGATAATAAGGCAGGCTCTCGGAGAAGACCGAAACCGGCGTCAGAATAACAAACAGCGCAAATAAACCGCTGATTCCGGCGAGCGTATAGGTCACTCGGCCACTCCCGTAGACCTTATACATATGATAGAGAAACAGAAGAAAAATTCCACCTCCGGCATAAAACGAAACATATTCCAGGTGAATCCCGAGCTCCCAGCTGAAATGAGGAAAAAGTTGATACAGCATCCTCTCCCCGGTCAAAGACACACGTACCGCAATCATTACACAGAACAGGCTAAAATACAGATTGGCCCGATCCTTCCTTCTTAACAAAAAGATGATAAAATGATGAACCGCAGCTAACATCAGTGCACCAATCATCATGATTTCTATATACAGCGATGCCTGTTGGACCGTTCGGACATCTTCATAGAGGCCGAATTCGATCGCGTTGTGCGGTCCCCCTTCCCGGTGATGGAAATTGGACACCTGAATAACCATTTCAAGAGTGGTACTCTTCGCTGTATACTGAATCATCGCAGGAGCGATCCATGGGACTTCTTCTGCTTCGCTGCCAACATTTCCCTGCTTATGTATCAGATCACCGTTGATCCAGAGCACATAGCTGGCTGTAATATCCGGTATGTATAAGCCGAGACTCTTTCCGACTGCCTCCTCAGGAATTCGAATCTCCTTGAAATACGTTGCGTATCCTTTGCTGCTGTAGTTACCCGTATCCGTCCAATAGCCCCATGTGTCGAGGTGTTCCGCATGGCCGATTCTTTCTTTTACCTCTTCCGGCATTAGCAGTTCTTCCCAAAAAAACAGCCAGTCATCCTGCAAGGCGTGGACAGTGTTCCCTTCAAAATCAAGCTTCTCTTCCGTGTTATTGGAGTAATCGCCCGCCATCATCGTACCAGGACCGGAAAACATCAAAACAGACAGCACAATAAGAAAGGCCGCCAATCTAACCGTGATGAAACGGCAGCGTCTTGACTGTACCATTGTGCTCCCCCCCTTTCCGAACTACGACTTTTGACCATATTGTACCATTGAACCTACATAAAAACAGGACTATTATTGAATTTCACGGTAATGACACAAACAAATTAGCGTCCTGTTTTCGTAATAAGGAACCGTATGCACGGCAGCATACGGTTCCTTGAGTTGATTCATTTACGATTGTACTTCTGTGCGGACCGGTTCCTCATGCTCCGTCAAGCCAAGACTTTCTTCAGTCTCCCTGAATATCTCATCAAACAGTTCAGGGTGATCGGAGAGTTTGAGTCCGTAAGAGGGAACCATCTCACGAATCTTCTCTTCCCATTCCGGCAGCCGTTCCGGGAAGCACTGTTCAAGGACCTGCAGCATCACATGCACCGTCGTCGATGCCCCGGGTGATGCCCCGAGGAGAGCGGCGACAGAACCGTCCTCTGAGGTGATGACCTCTGTGCCGAACCGCAGGGTCCCCTTGCCTTCTTCCTCGGTATCCTTGATGACCTGAACCCGCTGCCCGGCGGTGACGAGCTTCCAGTCTTCCGATTTCGCATGTGGGATAAAGGCCTGCAGCTCCTTCATCCGCTGCTTTTTCGTCAACAGCACCTGTTCAATCAGATACTTCGTCAATGGCATTTCCTTTGCCCCTGCCGCAAGCATCGTAAAGAGGTTATCCTGCCTGATTGATGTCAGGAGATCGAGATTCGATCCCTCTTTCAGAAACTTCGGCGAAAATCCGGCGAATGGACCAAAGAGGAGAGCCTTCTTTCCGTCGATATACCTCGTATCGAGGTGCGGCACGGACATCGGCGGTGCGCCGACTTTTGCCTTCCCGTACACTTTGGCATGATGTTGCTCGATGACCCCCCGGTTTGTGCAGACCATAAACTGGCCGCTTACAGGGAAACCGCCGATCTGTTTCGATTCTGGAATACCGGTTTTCTGAAGGAGGTGCAGACTCCCTCCCCCGGCACCGATAAACACAAACCGCGCCCGGTACGTCTCCTGATGACGGGTAGCCAAATTCCGGACATTGACGTTCCATGTCCCGTCCGGATTCTGATAGAGGTCGTCCACGCTGTGATTGTAATGAACAGACGTGCCGTCCTCTTGAAGATTCGTCATCATCCGTCTCGTCAGTTCCCCGAAGTTAATATCCGTCCCATAATCAATCTTCGTCGCGGCGACGGGCTCACCCGGCTCCCTGCCTTTCATCATGAGCGGAAACCAACTTTTCAGTTCGTCATGATCCGTGGAAAATGCCATCTCCTTAAACAGTGGATGAAACAGCATCGCCTCATAGCGATTCCGTAAATAATCCACACCGTCCTGGCCCTGCACAAAACTGATGTGCGGAATCCGTCTGATGAAGCGCTCCGGAGCGGTAAGCCGTCCCTGTCTCACCAGATACGACCAGAACTGCCGCGACAGCTGAAACTGCTCATTGACGTTTACTGCCTTCCCCGTCTCCACACTGCCATCCCCGCGCTCCGGGGTATAGTTCAACTCACACAGGGCCGAATGACCCGTGCCTGCATTGTTCCATTCGTTCGAGCTTTCTTTTGCCGCACCATCGAGTTTTTCGAAGACCTGAATCTCCCACTCCGGTTGTAACTCACGGATCATCGTTCCAAGGGTCGCACTCATGACGCCTGCACCAATCAACACAACATCTGTCTTCTTTTGGTTTGCTGTCATCTCAATCATCCTATTCTCTGCGTATTCGTCACTTCTCGATGCTCACTGTTTCACTATTCTGAAAATGAGGAATAATAAGGCATTGGATACTATGCTCACTGAATCATTTGCTCTATTGTACCACCATTCACATAAAAATAAAACGTTTTCACCTGTGTGTATAGTGTTAATTTACCCTGGTGTTTATTTATGATAATGTAAATAGAAAGATGACTTTATTCATAAAAAGAAAGGTGGAAACCGAATGAATGAGCCTAACAGCCGTACCATTGTCCATCCGGAACCGGGGAAGAAATCACGTTTTTAAAAACAAGTGAGGAAACCGAAGGCAGTTATGAGTACATCGAAGTCTTTTTACCTCCCGGAGGCGAAGGCCCGCCCCTTCATTACCAAGGCAAATTTGAGGAGACTTTCAGAACCCTGGAGGGAAAGCTGCAAATCAACCTGAAAGAAGATAAAAAAATCCTTCTCCCGGCTGATGATGAACTGACCATCCCAAAAGAGACCTATCATCAGTTTGTCAACGGATCTTCCGAAGAACCGGTCCGCTTTACCGTGACACTCACTCCGGCCCATCACTTCGAGACATCGATGCGGATCATCTATGGCCTGATTGCAGACGGACAGGTCAATCCAGACGGTACTTTCAAAAATCCGCTTCACATGGCTGTTGCCCTCGACATGCAGGATACCCGCATCCTTGGCATGGAAGGCCTGGAACCGCTGGCAAAAGAAGCGTACGACAAAAAAATCGATCAGGACCTGATCGATACGTACATCACGAAAAACCGCTGATTCATTTAACTGCCCGTTTTACTTAAAAGCGTCACCGTCACCAGAATGATCCCCATACCGATCAGTTCAAGCACGGAGAGGGACTGGCCGATTACCGCCGCTCCAAATGCAGACGCCGTTACCGGTTCGACCATCGCCACCATCGAGGCGGTGGTCGGTGCCGTATAGCGAATCCCGTAAAGATACAGGATAAAGGACAGCCCGGCACCCAAGACACCAATCAGAATGAACAACAGGGCATCCTCCGTATACCAGACACGAACGGCTTCCCCGTGATCAATCAGGAAAAAGACGATCACACTGAACGAGAAGAACGCCAACGTCAGTGCAGTCTGGGGTCGGCCGGTGAGAACTGCATTCTTAAAGCCGAAGATAAAGACCGCATAAGATAATCCGGCACCAAGACCCGCCAAAAGACCAAAGACAGACACGGACATCGCATCCGGACTCCAGGATCCTGTAAGCAGCACGATCCCCAAAAGCACAAGCCCGATGCAGACCCCTTTCAGCCAGGTTGCCCGCTCATAGCCTGCCATTACAGAGATAAGCAGCACCATCGCAGGTGCCGTATACATAAGCGTCGCCGCGACCGCAATGGCTGCCGCTTCAATGCTGAGGTAATAGAGGGTGAAATTCCCCGCGACACCGATGCCCGCAAGGACAGACCAGAAGAAAAAGCGGGAATCGCGGTTCTTGTTATACCTGAACTGAACCAAAAACCAGACAAAGAAAAACAGAAAGCCGGTCACCCCGCGATAAAACGAAATCAGGACAGGGTCCCAGCCCCGTTCCATCAAAATATCTGCGATGCCTCCGCTGAGTCCCCAAAACAATGCCGCCAGGATCACGTAAGAAACACCTGTTATTCGCATCATCCACCTCCTGTCATCATGCTCCGTTTTCCAAACTTACCAAACGCGCTGACTTTGTTCGATATCATTCTCCACAGGGCTCATTCCTTCATGGTCCTTTTCTTTAAACGTATGATTTTCTCATAAGAAATAACAATTTAATGACAAAATTCATTATAAAAGAAACCCTTTGAACATGTGCTTTGCTCAAAGGGTTTTGCGACAGGTTATCGGTCTTTTATTGAGTGACGTAGTCCCGCCACTTATGCTCCGGCTGCCAGTTTAAGAGCCGCTTTGCCTTGTCATTTTTGAGGAGCGCCTCATAGCCGGAGATGTCTGATTTAAATGTTGTGACATTAGGAAAGCACGTTTCCATCAGCGTTTTGCTTTCGATCGCCATACTCGTGTCATCTGCCCCGATATTCAGTGCCACCGATCCGAGGCCGTCTGTTTCCACAGCCAGGCGATACGCCGTTGCCGCGTCCCTGGTATCAATATAGCTCCAAAGAATCGGTTTGCGCTGTTCCGGATCGTGAATGAATCCCGGGAAGTTCGCATACATCTCCGGCGCGATCACATTGCCGAGACGGAAGGAGACAACCTGCATACCGGTGCGCTGATGGATCATATCCGCCGTCTTTTCATTCACGACTTTGGATAATCCGTAGCTGTCTTCCGGCCGCTGCGGATGCTCTTCATCCATCGGCACATACAGCGGTTCAAGGCCCTGCTTCGAAAAACAGATCCCGTAAGACGATTCACTCGAAGAGATCACCGCTTTTTTAATGCCGAGATTTCCCGCTGCCTCGAGGATATTGTACGTTGACATCACATTATTCTCAAACGTCACTTCATTCGGATGAGAATACGCGACGGGAATCGCCGCGATATGTACGACCGCATCTGCCCCTGCAAGCACCCCGTGCACCTGCCCCAAATCAGTAAGATCGGTAATTACCGTTTTACATAACGCTTCTTTCGGATGCTTCACATCCGCATTGACCACCTCGTACCCGTGATCGAGAAATTCCTGAATCACGGCCGGGCCAAGCAACCCGCTGCCTCCTGTTACAACCACTTTTCCCATCATAACGCCTCCTGTTTAATCGGTACTGCACTTTGTTCACCTGCTGAACTAAGCATAGGAGATTCGAGGACCTGATGCAACGGATCTGCCCGGGAATTTTGATTCTCAGCGTAAACTGCGGTATATTCGAGTCACAGATTCGAAAACTGAACTTTAAATAAGGTTGTGATGAACGTGCGAATCAATAAATATGTCAGTGAAACAGGCAAAACGTCAAGGAGAGGTGCCGATAAATTAATCCAGGAAGGCAAAGTCACGATCAACGGTAAACCGGCCCAGCTCGGGGATCAGGTCGAACCCGGCGACGATGTCATCGTGAACGGCGAGCCGGTGCACATCGTCAAAGAGAATGTGTATATTGCATTAAACAAACCCGTTGGAATCACGAGTACAACCGAACGAAAAGTCAAAGGGAACATCATTGACCTCGTCAATCATCCCCTCCGCATCTTCCATATCGGACGGCTCGACAAAGACTCCGAAGGACTGATCCTCCTGACCAATGACGGGGATATTGTCAATGAGATCCTCCGTGCGGAAAATAAACATGAAAAAGAATACATCGTCACCGTAAACAAACCGATCACCCCCGAGTTTCTCAAGCAGATGTCAGAAGGTGTGGATATACTCGACACAACGACACTGCCCTGCAAGGTAAAAAAACTCTCAAAATACGAATTCAACATTACGTTAACCCAGGGGTTGAACCGCCAGATCCGAAGGATGTGTGACGCACTCGGGTATGACGTTCAGCGGCTTCTGAGAACCCGGATTATGAATATCCATCTCGGGAAGCTCCCACCCGGCCAATGGCGGGACCTGTCAAAAAAAGAACGGACACAGTTATTTACAGATTTGAACTATGAACCGAGGAAGCAATGAGGATAGAGAACGAACAAAAATAAAGCGTCCTGCTCTTTTGAGCTGGACGCTTCCTTTCGTTGACCGCTATTATTTGTGGTACGGTTCCCCTTTCTGTATTTTAAACGCCCTGTAGATCTGCTCGAGGAGAATCAGCTTCATCAGCTGGTGCGGAAAGGTCATTTTTGAAAAAGAGATCTTCTCGTCTGCCCGCTTCAATACGTCCTGACTGAGGCCGTTCGACCCGCCGATCACGAAAGCGATCTGACTTTTCCCGTGCAGCACCAGGTGATCAAGCTCCGCTGCAAACGCCTCGGAGGTGCGCTGCTTTCCCTGTATATCCAGAACGAATACCGTCTGATCCGTCTTGATCTTCTGGAGGATTTTATTTCCCTCTTTTTCTTTGATCAGCTCGATGTCTTTCTCGCTCAAATGATCCGGGGCCTGTTCGTCATTGATTTCAATCTGCTGCAGCTTACAGTAGCGTCCAAGCCGCTTTTCAAATTCCGCAATCCCCAGTTTTAAGTATTTATCTTTAATCTTTCCCACACTGATAACCGTGATCTGCATGATCATCATTCCTTTCGTTTCTCATCCACTCCCATTTTACCATAATTCGCAGTCGCACCCCTCTGCATTGTGGATAACCCCCTTCTTCAACAGTTTATCCACAGAAGTTATCCACATATACACATAACAAAGCACGGGTTCCTCACTGAATAGCGCTTTTCTCTCTCCATGGATCTGTGGATATTCACAAAGGAAAGATAAGAGCACTCTTTCCCCTGTCAACAAAAATGTGGATAACCCCTGGTTACCCACAGGTTATCCACACTTTCATCCACGTTATTTGACTGGCCGTTCCACTTTATGAGTGGCCTGCTGTAAACACATAAAACAGCGCACATCCCCGTGGGCCCCGTCAATCAGCTTCTCAATGTCCGGCGGAAGACCGCCATCTTCAAGGGATTCTTCAATCGCCTCATCCAGATGTTCATCACAACAGTACGTAATCACTTCTGTCATTCCTTCCTTTACAGCATCTGTTCGTTATCACCAGATCAGCTGCAGTTATCCACACTCTCCTAATGCCATCTTCTTCACGTGCACGGAGAAGCAGTGGACAACCTCTGTTACCCACTGCTTGTTCTCACTCATCCTGTCAGAAGACCTGTCTTTCAAGGATGAGCTCCGTCGTGTTTTCTTCTCCGTCTCTGAAATACGTGATCGTCATCGTGTCCCCGATATCGACTTCCGTATACAGATAACGCCTCAAGTCATTGGCATCTTTAATTTCGGTGTCATCCATCATTTTGATGACATCCCCTTCACGAAGACCCGCCTCATCTGCGGGGCTGCCTGGCTCGACTGCTTCAATATACACACCGCCGGCAAAGTCTTCCGGGAGACCGAGGGCGTCCTGCCAGTAAAAGCTCGGGATTTCCTGCAAGGAACGGAGAACGATCCCCATCTGCGGACGCTGCACTTCCCCGTATTCCTCAAGATCCTGAATCACCGGAACCACAACGGATGTCGGTATGGCGAATCCGATCCCTTCAACAGCGTTTTGTGCGATCTTCATGGAATTGATACCGATGACTTCCCCCTGAATATTTAAGAGGGCGCCACCGCTGTTTCCCGGATTGATGGCCGCATCCGTCTGAATGACTTCTGCGTTCCAATCCGTCTGTCCGTTTCCTGTCAGATCCACCGGAAGGCTTCGTTCAACGGCACTGATAATACCGAGGGTCACCGTTCCTTCAAAAGACAGCGGGTTCCCGATAGCAATGGCAGGTTCACCTGCCTGAAGCTGATCTGAATCACCAAAATCAGCCACCGTATCGACTTTATCCGCATCGATGGTCAAAACAGCTAGATCCGTCAGGACGTCTTCACCGACGAGCTCTGCCGGAACCCGGGACCCGTCAGTCAGGGTCACATCGACCTCGCTCTGTCCAACAGCAGCCCCTTCCACAACGTGCTGATTGGTCACGATATAAGCATGGTTCTCGGTGATCTTGTACACGACACCGGAGCCGGTACCTTCACCACCTGGGCTCATAAATCCTGAGGACTCCTGCATGTTCACAACACCGACAACCGCATCTGATACACGATCAACCGCGTTAATCACTTCTGAACTCGTCTCGAGCTGAATCGATGACGTCTGTTCCACATCCTCCGGACTCAAACCGCCATCCTGATCTCCTGCGATCTCCTGATTAGCCGGCGTATCGTCATTGCCTGCAGACAGCCAGCCGGTCTGTTCGAGGTACGGTGCTCCAAACAAAATCAGCAGTGCGCCTAAAACGGCACCAAAAAAGCCTGCAACCGCCGTCTTCCCGCGGCCGGATTTATTTCTGTCATGACGGGATTCCGGGCGCGGTGCATGATCATCATAATAGCCCATATTTAACCCCTCCTTCATTATTTTAAAAAAAGATCCTCCATACAGCCATTTTACTGCGGGAGGATCGTGATCGTCCATTACGATGATGGGCTTACAACAATTTTATGCCCTGTTAATAGAGTATCCCATAATTCTGACGGTCAAACCACTTTTAACGGGGTCGGTTCATATGGATCTGTATCAAAGAGCCTGATCGAATCACCGACGGGTCGGTCGTATTGCTGCAGGGTCTGTTCCACCGTCATCCGTGCAAGGTCCTTCATATTATTATCAAGGCTCAAATGCGCCAGATAGACATCCGTCGGTTCTTCACCGATGATTTCGTGCAAAGCAACACCGGCATCCACATTGGACACATGTCCCTCATCGCCAAGGATACGGCGCTTAACGCTCCACGGATATCGGCCCATCCGCAGCATTTCTGTATCATGATTCGATTCGAAAATCAGCTTATTCGCCGACCTCGCCATCCCGGCCATTCGGTCACTGACATAGCCGGTATCCGTCAAAATCGTCAGCTTCCTCTTCCCGTGCATGAATGAGAAGAACATCGGGTCCGCAGCATCATGACTGACACCGAATGATTCTATATCGAGATCGCCGAAAGCCAGGCGCTCATCGCGCTGAAAATGGAACTTCTGCTCCGGACTGATTTTGCCGAGCATCCCGTCCATCGCGAGCCAGGTCTTCTCATTGGCGTAAATCGGCAGACTGTATTTTCTTGCCAGGACACCGGCGCCTTTAATATGATCGCTGTGTTCGTGACTGATGAGAAGAGCATCCACATCAGACAGACTCCGTCCGATCCGGCTCATCGCAGCCTCGATTTTTTTGCCGCTCAGGCCGGCGTCTATCAGCACCCGTTTCTCCCCGGTTTCCACATAGATTGCATTACCTGTACTGCCGCTTGCCAGTACGCTGAACTGCATCGTCATACCTGTCATCACTCCAACGGTTGTATCATCTGAATATCACCTTTTTGTGCATCGACAAAAAAGTACTGGTTATTGGCGAGTATGCGCCATACCGGCACATACACCTGAAAATCCGCCTCTTCTTCCTGAAGCAGACTGTAATAGCCGAGTTCCGCTTCCTCAATGACCGTATTAACAACAATATGCTGCTTATTCATCAGCCGCTCAATGACCTTCATCGGAGACAACAGCTCCTGATCCCTGCCCTGATCGTTTACGTTTAATGCCCGCTGCTCATAGGACTCCACAGCAAAGTCTTCGTTCACATTCAGAATCAGGTGGAAATTGCCGCGATCGTACTCGTCTATTTTACGTCCTTCGTGCGTCTGATACAAGCCGATGATCTGTTCATCCTCCACATACTCCGCAATGGCATATCGCTCGCCCTGGTATACATACTGCTGTAAGAAGGCATTCACACTCGCTGTTAAGTTCGCATCGACGAGTTTATACGGTGAATCGAGTTCGGAAAACAGCGTCATGTCGTCAATAAGCTCCGGGCTCTGCCTGGTCAGTTCACCGGAATTGATCGCACCAACCATGATCCTCGGCGTCGCCGTCAAAGGACCCGCCTCGACGACCCGTTCAGGATCATCCACAAGGACCTCGATGCGGTTTGATTCGATCCGTTCCGGCAGGGTCTCTTCACTGAGAATCCCCATATGGCTGCCGGTTACCTTCGTATACAGCTGGGTGCCGAGAAAAATGTTCAGCATCAGAAATGTAATGATGAAGATCGTCTTCGTTTTACTCCAGTCCAATGGTCATCCCTCCTGATGGTTCCGGCGTCAGATTCTCAAGCTCCATCCAGCGCCCACGAACCTCTGCGTACCAGACCGGTTCAAAGATGGCAAAAGACCGGTGACGGTTCATCTGATAGCCGAGCCGTATATCTGTCACTTCACTCAGCTGAAAGGTTTCATACTCTTCAATCTGATTGAACAGCTGCATACTCCCCTGAAGCTCGACCGCCGCTTCCGTCTCAAACGGTTCATCGGCAAGCTGAAACAAAGGACGTGTGTATTCGGTAAACTGTGATCCGCTGCGCCTCAGCCGGTACATGAAATGATCCTCAGACGGAACGTTTCCGGACAGCACGGGCAGCTGATTGACATGCAGCCGGAAGGAGACATCCTCATGATCATTGCCTGCATTCGTCCCGTTCCAATAATACTGATCTGTCCAACCCGAATGACCGTTAACATACTGCCTGGCGCCATCAATTACCGATGGCGTGACCTGATCCGTTCGCTCAAAGCTTTCAGGCTGTCTGAACTCAAGCAGCATCTCTCCGTCAACAATATCAAGCATCCGGTTCCCATCCGTATACGAACGCCGCTCAGAATCCTGATAATAATTTTTGACAAATTCCGGATCTGCGAACAGAACCTGACGGAATGACTGCACCGGCAAATCGATCGTCTCATACGTAACCCGCTCCATCAGGAAACTGTCCGATGGCAAATAGCGTACGTTCTGAAACTCATCATTCTCACTCTCTGTAAATACAAATCGCTCTGCACGAAGACGCTGTTCCTCACTGCCTTCTGCGATCAACTCTTCGAGGAGACCAAGCCCCATATCGGTATCGGTCTCATAGACGGTCTCCTCATTCATATCCACAAATTGCGCCACCACATCCGACCCGATTCTTGACGGATTCTCAACGATCCTCATCCGATCAAGTCCTGAAAATGGCAGACTGTCATCTTCGAAATCCAAAACGTCATACACAATATCAGCTGGCAGCGGTTCCTGAAAGACCACCTCGAGTCCCGTAAACCGGTGATCCGGATGGGGGGCGAGGTTCCCTGCACGTTCGGTCACATAATGAAACTCTGTATCCATGATTTCCTCCAGAATTCCTTCATAGAGACCGTTGCCTGCGAGAAGTAAGTCCACGTCGTCCTCTTGATGAGCGAGAATCTCCCTTGGGAAGATCAGCTCAAACAATGACCGGCTCTCACCTATGTCTTCGATCTCAATATAAGACCCCGATGGATCGTCCAACGTTTCGTATTCAGGCTGATAGGTCCACAAAAACCATGTCAGCACCATACTGGTAATGATCATCATAAACAGCACAACCGTTTTGATCCATTCAATCATCTGTCATCACCGCCTCGTGATTCACCGGTAAACTGAAGAAAAAGGTCGTCCCTTTCCCCCAGTCACTGGATACCCAAATATGTCCTCCGTGAACTTCCACAATTTCTTTGGCAATGGCAAGGCCGAGTCCGGTTCCGCCAAGGCTTCTTGATCGGGCTTTATCCACGCGGTAAAACCGGTCGAAGACGTGGGGGAGGTTCTCTTTCGGTATCCCGACACCTTCGTCTTTGACACTCACAATCAGCCGCTCTTTTTCCTGTTTCAGCGTGATCGTGATCACCCCGCCCTCCGGCGAGTATTTCACGGCATTCGATACCATATTGTCAAGCAACTGCACGAGCTTGTCCCGATCACCCATGACGGAAAGCGGAACATCCGGCAGCCTGCGTCTGAACTGGATGTTTTCCTGTTTATTCGACATCTCAAAGCGGTCGATGACGTGATGAATCATGTTGACGATATTCACTTCCGCCATCAGCATATGATCATCCCGCGCATCCATTTTCGACAGCTGCAGGAGGTCATTGACGAGCCGGATCATGCGGTCTGTTTCATTCGACGTCACCTGCAGAAACTGCGGAGCCACATCCGAATCATTCACAGCTCCGTCAAGAAGCGCCTCGAGGTAACTCTTCATCGACGTAAGCGGTGTCCGCAGTTCGTGAGACACATTGGCAACAAACTCTCGTCGCTCCTGTTCAATGCGCTCCTGCTCCGTCACATCATGCAATACGGCGATTAAACCGTTTTTACGCCCGTTTTCTTTTTCAATGACAGAGAAATTGGCCTCAAGAATCAGTTCTTCATCATGATGTTCAAAATCAAGGAGAATCGGATCATCCATGTTATAAAGGTCGGAGAGTTTCATGAAATGCGCGAGATTCAGCATCCCGACCAGGTCATAGCCAATCGCCTCTTCCTGTGAATAACCCGTCAGTTCTTCCGCCCGACGGTTCATGAGAATGATCTGCCCTTCCCGGTCCGTCGCGATAACGCCGTCTGTCATATGCGTCAATACTGAACTGAGCTTTCGCCGTTCCCCTTCTGTCGTTGCATGTGCTTCTTCAAGTTTATTCGTCAATTCGTTAAAGGTTGCGGACAGCTGACCAATTTCATCATCACCGTACACCTCAACATTTTGAGAGAAATCCCCTTTACCGAGAAAGTCCGCCTGACGCCGCATCTCCACAATCGGACGCGTAATCGTCCTCGACAAAAAGATCCCGAGTGCCGCCGTCAGAACAAGCGAAATCATCGTACCTGTCAATAGAATCTGATTCGTCTGTGCCATCTGCTCGTAGATCTCTTCCATTGAAGCCTCGATATAAATGGCGCCGACCACCTGATTTTCCTCCGTCTCAACAGGGACTGCGAGTACACGGGTCCGGTGTCCTGTGTTCTCATTCCGGAGCACCGCTTCTTCCGTTGAGCCGCCTAAAGCACGGATAATCCGGAAGTTCGTCGTTCGCTGGCCGATGTAGATATCCTCTTCAGGGTTAGTCACGGTAACGACGTTGCTGAACTGGTCAACAACCCTGGCCTGCGCATTTTCCATATTAAACAGCTCACCGAGTACATTATCCGTCCGTACACGGAGAGACTGTTCCTCTTCATCCTCATCCCGGCTCATTTCCTGCTGGACGTTATACGCAAGCAGATTGGCCCGCTCATCGAGCGTTTCATAAAAATTCTCCACAAGCTGATCTTCAAGCTGCTGGGTAAAATAAACCCCGATCACCTGCATGGCAATAAGAATCAACAACACATAAATCGTCACGATTTTGACGTGGATCGATTTAAACAGTCGAAATGGACCCATATCAGCCCTCCTGATCAGGCTGCCTGAAATAGTAACCGACACCTCGTCTTGTTACAATCCATAACGGACTTGACGGATTGTCCTCGACTTTCTCTCTCAGTCTTCGGACCGTCACGTCAACCGTGCGGACATCACCAAAATAATCGTAGCCCCACACGGCCTGCAATAAATGTTCGCGGGTCATCACCTGACCGATATGACGGGCCAGATAATGGATCAGTTCGAATTCACGATGCGTCAATTCAATGGCCTCTCCCCGCTTCGTCACGAGATAGGCATCCGGCTGAATCGACAGAACACCGACATCAATATTCTTTGTCCCTGTTTCCGAGTCTTCCGCCGAACGCTGATTACGCCGGAGATTCGCCTTGACTCTCGCTACAAGCTCACGGGTGCTGAACGGCTTGGTGACATAATCATCGGCCCCGAGCTCGAGACCGAGTACTTTATCAATTTCCGAATCTTTTGCGGTGAGCATAATGATCGGCATATCATGTTCTTTTCTGACTTCGCGGCATACTTCCATCCCGTCCCGGTAAGGAAGCATAATATCGAGAAGAATCAATGCAGGAACGTGTTTCTTCGCCTTCTCAACGGCTTCGTTGCCGTCATAGGCAACCATGACATCAAAGCCTTCTTTTTCAAGACCGAATTTCAATATATCTGCAATTGGTTTTTCATCATCAACCACTAAGATGAGCTGTTTTTCCATCGTCTCGACACCCCTTCATCTTGTCATTTGTCCTTTTCATTCTATCACAGATCGCGCTTCTTTGAACAAAACGGGAGGAACTCCCATCGTCTTTGACGGTTTGAAATTGCGCTTATTCACTAAAAAAGAAAAGCCCTCACTAAGGAGAGCTTTTCTGCATCATGATCAGCGTAAGTAGTTCATTGGATTTTGATGGCTGCCGCCCTGAATCACTTCAAAGTGCAGGTGAATCCCGGATGATCGGCCGGTGGTCCCCATCACACCGATCTGGCGTCCCTTTCCAACCGTTTGACCGGTACTCACATGAATGTCCCTTAAATGGGCGTAAACGGTCTCCATACCGTTGTTGTGATTAATGCGTACGGTATAGCCATAGCCGTTTTCCCAGCCTGCTGAAGAGACGACACCGTTATCGGCCGCATAGATCTCATAGCTCGAAGGCCGGGCAATGTCGATTCCGTTGTGCATACGGCCGTTCCTCATGCCAAATTGACTGGATACGTATCCGCCTGATGCCGGCCAGATCAAGTCACCCGTTCCTCTTGAGGATGATGTTTTCGTACCATGCACGACGATTCGGTCTTCTGCTTCCTGAATTATTTCCTCGGAAATAATTTCGCGTTCCTGGACCTGACCGTTCACATAAACGACCTTTTCTTCCACTTCTTTTTTCCCGTCACTGCCGCTCTGACGAACGGTGGATTCACCTTTCCACATCTCGTCATCTTTTTCTGTGACGGTCTCGTGCGTCATTGTCTGTTCACTCTTTGTCACCTTTTCAACGAGAACATTCAGATAAGGAACAGGGACGGTCACATGTAATTCCTGTCCGATCTGAAGTACGGTGTTTTCCCCGATACCCTCATTAATGGCTATCAGCTCTTCCGTACTCAAATCATGATCACTGGCGATGGTCCCAAGGACATCCCCTTCATCCACTTCATAAATGTCCTGTTCCAGTGTCCCTTCAAGGAGAACCGTAATCAGGTCATCGACCTCGAGAATCTCGTCTGCCTCTGCGAGTCCCTCTGACCAGGTGACTTCTTCATCAAAAGAAAGCTCAGTCAGCACCGAGTCTCCTTCACTGAGAGTAAGCGCTTCATCCCGGTCGATCCATTCTTCATACTCTTCAAGATCCTCTTCATCAACAAAACGGAGGAATATCTCCCGTTCGATGTCATCCGGCTTTTTATCTGCACTCACATAGCCAATGGTTTCATCGTTGACCATCAGTCCCCGTGCATCGACCTGGACGGAAGCGCGTTCTTCCAGCAAGTCCAACACATCCTGATCGGAACCTCTCAGTTCGAAGACCAGTTCAGGAATCAGCTCCACTTCTTCAGACAGCCGATATGTAAAACGCTCATCGTTATTTTCCGCTTCTGCGAGTTTGTTTTCTATGTATGACGTTATCAGATCCTCATCCTGAACAGCGCCAAGCCGCTCGTCTCCATAATACACATGATAAATTTCATCCATCTCGAATTCACCAAAATTGTTGTCTTCCGAAAATACCAACCCCGGTATAAACAGCGCCATAAAAAGAAGCCCTGCCATTGAGATCGTTATTTTACGGAAAATGAATGTTTGTCCCATAGCATGTCATTCTCCTTTTTCATATCTGTTTTCTTTTGTTTATAGCCTCTGTCATTCTATCACAGATCATCCTGTATAGGTCATTCATCACGGAAAAGTAAACAAACTGTAGTCTGATCGTTACTCATTCGACATTTTTCCACATCAATCCCGTCATATCCGCATTTTGGGCATGATTCGTTTGTTACAGACGTATTACAAAAAACAATAATCCCAATAATTACCACATTCATCATGAAGCCATTTATCAGACAACAAAAAACCACTCATTCAAAATGAGTGGTGAACTTCTATACATGGTGCTGGCCAGAGGACTTGAACCCCCAACCTACTGATTACAAGTCAGTTGCTCTACCAATTGAGCTAGGCCAGCACAAGTGGTGGCTCGGGACGGAATCGAACCGCCGACACACGGATTTTCAGTCCGTTGCTCTACCGACTGAGCTACCGAGCCTTATTTAAATGGCGGTCCCGACCGGGATCGAACCGGCGATCTCCTGCGTGACAGGCAGGCATGTTAACCGCTACACCACGGGACCTTGTTAATCGTTCACATAACTTATGTAAAAAATAAAATTGGTTGCGGGGGGCGGATTTGAACCACCGACCTTTGGGTTATGAGCCCAACGAGCTACCAGACTGCTCCACCCCGCGGCAATATAAAAATTAAGCGGCCAACAAAATATATGTTACTTGATTTCAATGAAGAAGTCAAGATAAATTTAGTTGGTGACCCGTACGGGATTCGAACCCGTGTTACCGCCGTGAAAGGGCGGTGTCTTAACCACTTGACCAACGGGCCACAAAAAGAAAACATGGTGAGCCATGAAGGACTCGAACCTTCGACCCTCTGATTAAAAGTCAGATGCTCTACCAACTGAGCTAATGGCTCTCAAGGGAAAATCTTTTTAGCGACAAGATTGATAATATCATGTGTGCATGCAAAAGGCAATAGCCATTTGCAATCTTTTTGTACTTTCAGTGTAACTCAAAAACCGTTCTTTTGACAAGGTAAAATCCCGGAAGCCTGTCAAGGCTTCCGGGACATGTACAGGGTCGGTTTTTTGAATCCATTCCGCTCAGGAGCTGAAGACGCCCCGGACCAGATTTGTCTGGTTGCGGTCAGGACCCACAGAAAACATCGACAGCGGGATCCCCGTCAGCTGGGAAATACGTTCAACATAATAAATGGCGTTTCGCGGTAAATCATGCAGGGACTTGATGCCGGTAATATCCTCATCCCAGCCCGGCATTTCTTCATAAACAGGCTCACATTCTGCAAGTTTCTTCAAACTTGCAGGAAATTCTTCGATGATCTCACCCTTGTATTTATAAGCCGTACAGATCTTCAGTGTCTTGATCCCTGTCAGAACATCAATACTGTTCAGTGACAGGTCCGTAATGCCGCTCACACGGCGTGCATGACGGACGACGACGCTGTCAAACCAGCCGACACGGCGCGGTCGGCCAGTGGTGGTTCCGTATTCCCGGCCCACTTCACGGATCTGTTCCCCGATCTCATTATCAAGCTCTGTCGGGAATGGTCCATCTCCGACACGGGTTGTATACGCCTTCGACACACCCACAACGTGATTGATCCTTGAAGGGCCGACTCCGGATCCGATCGTTACCCCACCGGCAATCGGATTCGATGATGTGACAAAGGGATAGGTTCCCTGATCGATATCAAGCATGACACCCTGTGCTCCTTCAAAAAGGACGCGCTTGCCATCATCAAGATGATCGTTCAGGACAACGGACGTATCACAGACATACTTCTCGAACTGTTGCCCGTATTCGTAATATTCCTCAAGAATCTCCTCAAGATCGAATCCTTCTGTGTCATACAGTTTCTCAAGAATCCGGTTCTTCTCCCGTAAATTCACTTCCAGCTTCTCCCGGAACACGTCTTTATCCATGAGATCACAGATCCGTATACCGACACGGGCTGCTTTATCCATGTATGCCGGGCCGATGCCTTTTCGTGTTGTTCCGATTTTATTTACGCCTTTACTGTCTTCTTCCATGGCATCCAGCTTCAGATGATAAGGCAGGATCACGTGTGCGCGATTGGAAATCATCAGATTATCCGTACTCACATTGCGGTCATGCAGATATTTCAGTTCTGTCACAAGTGCCTTTGGATCAATAACCATGCCATTTCCGATGACACACCGTTTTTCCGGATAAAAGATACCTGATGGGATCAGGTGCAATTTATACGTCGTATCATTGAAGACAATGGTATGTCCGGCATTGTTTCCGCCCTGATACCTTGCAATGACTTCTGCCTGTTCGGACAGATAATCGGTGATCTTTCCTTTTCCTTCGTCCCCCCACTGGGTTCCTACAACTACTACTGATGGCATACGTGCCACACCTCCGCTGGATGTTTAATCATTTTCCTTTAACCATCGTCAGTTTATCAGCAATTGAATTGTCAGTCAATATATTTCCGAACATTAAGAACGCCAAATCATTTTAGTGTTCGTTTTTTGCGTTTACGCTCCAGGCGGCATATTGCTCTCATCATGACGCCGTTCCAAGTTGACAAACTTGTTGTAGTGTTTGACGAAAGCCAGTTCAACGGTGCCTACAGGTCCGTTACGCTGCTTGGCAATGATGATTTCGATCGTATCCTTATTTTCTGATTCCTGATCATAATAATCATCACGATACAGAAACGCCACAATATCCGCATCCTGCTCAATACTGCCGGACTCCCGGATATCCGACATCATCGGGCGCTTATCCTGTCTCGACTCCACCCCACGGGAAAGCTGGGAAAGCGCGATAACCGGGACTTCGAGTTCACGCGCCAGCCCTTTCAGCTCACGGGAAATTTCGGACACTTCCTGCTGGCGTCCTTCGCTCGAACGGGCATCTCCGGAAATCAGCTGCAAGTAGTCGATCATGATCATCCCGAGTCCGCGTTCCTGTTTCAGTTTCCGGCATTTCGAACGAATCTCCTTCACTTTGATGCCCGGGGTGTCATCGATATAGATCCCCGCTTTCGACAAGCTCCCCATCGCCATCGTCAGACGCTGCCAGTCATCGTCTTCAAGTCTTCCGGTACGAAGCCGCTGCGCATCAATGTTGCCTTCCGCACAGAGCATACGCATGACGAGCTGATCCGCGCCCATCTCAAGACTGAAGATCGCAACGTTCTCATCGGTTTTCGTGGCTACGTTTTGAGAGATATTCAATGCAAAAGCGGTCTTCCCCACGGAAGGACGCGCAGCCACAATGATCAGATCACTGCGCTGAAAACCGGCTGTAACACGGTCAAGCTCGGTGAATCCCGTCGGAATCCCCGTCACTTCCCCTTGTTGATGCTGCAGGGTTTCAATTTTATCAAAGGCTTCCACCAGGACGTCCTTGATTTCGATAAATTCACCTGCATTCTTCTTTTGGGCGACCTCAAGGATACGACGTTCCGCATCACTTAGCAGAATATCCACTTCTTCATTGGCTTCAAAGCCTTCAGTGGCTATGCTTGTCGCCGTTCGGATCAGACGTCTCAGCAGAGATTTCTCTTCGACAATGCGCACGTAGTAGCGGACGTTTGCAGCTGTCGGAACCGCGTTGGCCAGATCCGTCAGAAAGGATACGCCTCCTGCTTCTTCGAGCCATTCACGCCGGTGCATTTCATCCGTCACGGTAATGATGTCAATCGGTTCATCGCGGTCGTGAAGATCCATCATGACCGTGAAAATCCGCTGGTGCACCCCTCTGTAGAAATCTTCCGGTACGATGTTATCCGCAGCCGCGATCATGGCATCCCGATCCAGGAATACGGCACCAAGAACGGCCTGTTCAGCCTCAAGACTGTGCGGGGGTGTGCGATCGCTGTAAGTATCCATGTTGCGTCCCTCCATTTACTCTGCCTGTAAAACAGACCACCTGATCCCTGCGTCGAGGTTCTCAGATGGTCTCTCTGTTAATCAGGCTTCTTTTACGTGTACTTTCACAGTTGCCGTGACGTCCGAATGAATTTTCACATTTACATTTGTGTAACCGAGACTTCTGATTGGATCATCCATCTCAATTTTCCGTTTGTCAATTTTGTATCCCGCTTTTTTGAGCTCTTCGGCAATCTGCTTGTTTGTTACGGCTCCGAACAGACGGCCACCGTCTCCTGCTTTTGCAGAGAGTTCAACGCTCATGTCTTCAAGTTCTTTTTTCATCTTCTTCGCGTCTTCAAGCTCCTGCTGTGCCTGTTTTTCTTCGCTTTCTTTCTTTTTTTCAAGGGACTTTATGTTTCCTTTACTCGCCTCTACCGCGAGATTATGCTTAAACAGATAGTTTCGGGCATACCCTTCCGGTACCTCCTTCACTTCTCCTTTTTTCCCTTTTCCTTTAACGTCCTTCAGTAAGATCACTTTCATGTTGCATCCCCTCCGTCATTAAAGTATTCATCTATCTTCTCTTTCAGAAGCATTTCCACTTCTTCGATCGTATCCGCTTCAATCTGAGTTGCCGCATTGGTCAAATGACCGCCGCCATCGAGGCTCTCCATGATCACCTGCACATTCACATCCCCGAGGGATCGGGCGCTGACGCTGACTCGGCCATCCTTCAGTTTCGACAGTACAAACGAAGCGACAACATCATTCATCGTCAACAGTGTATCGGCAGCCTGGGCGACAATGACCTGATTGTAACTCGCATCAGTTGCACCCTTTGCAATGGCCATGCCGTTACTGTAAATATATGCATTCTCAACAAGTTTTGCCCGCTTGACGTATTCTGCAAGGTCTTCTTTAAGAAGTTTCTGCACAAGAACCGTATCCGCCCCGCGGCTCCGCAAATAAGACGCCGCATCGAACGTTCTCGCACCTGTGCGGATCGCAAAACTTTTCGTATCGACAATAATCCCGGCAAGAAGCGCAGTCGATTCAAGTACACCGAGCTTCGGATTTTTGTGCTGGTATTCCAAGAGCTCTGTCACAAGCTCTGCGGTAGACGAAGCATAAGGCTCCATGTAGACGAGCACGGCGTCGTTGATAAACTCCTCGCCACGGCGGTGATGATCAATCACGATGGTCCGCTCCACCTCATCAATCAGGCGGGGTGACACCACCAGGGACGGCTTATGGGTATCCACCACTACAAGAAGCGTATCTGATGTCGCATGTTCACTCGCTTCAGAAGGGGTAATGAACCTTGACCAGAGGTGTTCATTTCCTTCCATTTCCCCGAGCAGTTTCTTAATATTATGATTCATATCCTCCGGATCGATGACGATAAAGGCTTCTTTCCCATTCGTTTCCGCAATTTTCGTCACACCGATGGCCGAACCGATCGAATCCATATCCGGGTTTTTATGACCCATCACATAAACCTGGTCACTCTCTTTGATGAAGTCACGGATGGCATGGGAAATGACCCTCGCCCGGACCCGGGTCCGTTTTTCCACTGCGTTTGTTTTTCCGCCGTAAAAACGCACTTTCCCCTGTTTTTCTTTAATCGCAACCTGATCCCCGCCGCGTCCGAGTGCCAAATCAAGGCTCGACTGCGCAAGAGCGCCCAGTTCGCGTAAACTCTCTTCTCCGCTGCCGATCCCGACACTGAGGGTGAGGGTCACTTTTTCTTCACCGGTCCGTTCCCTGATTTCATCAAGCAGCGTAAAGCGGTTTTCTTCAAGGCTCTCGAGCGTCTCTTCGGTCATAATGGCAATAAACCGATCCGAAGAAGTCCTGCGTATGAGGATATCATTAGTTTTTGCCCATTTATTCAGACTGTCCGTCACATGAGACAAAAGCCTGCTGCGAACCTGATCATCAAGGCCCTGGGTCACCTCATCGAGATTATCAAGAAAAATCAGACCGATGACCGTTTTGTCCATTTCATAAAGGAATTTATATTCAAACTCCTCACTGGCGTCAAAGAAATACAACAATCTTTCATCCGGATAATGGACAACCCGAAAATCACGGCCTTTAATATCCGTATGTATTTCTTTTTCCTGTTCATCAACTTCCTTATGCAGCTCTTCAGACATGTGTTTCAATGGGCTGCCAATAAGCTGTTCATTGATCAGCGCATTCATGAACGGATTGCTCCACTGAATCGTCCGTTCTTCATTGTAAAGAAGAATCCCGACCGGCAACCGTGTTACCGCCTCTTCCCCCGCTTTGTTAATTCTGTAGGAGAGGGTCGAAATATACTCCGATAAATCATGTTCAAATTCCGTCTTTGCCCGGATCGTCAGAGCAATGATGGTTGCCACCGCTATAAATGCCAGAATGCCCAGCTGCCACTGGTAAAATGTCAGAATCCCTGACAGTATCGAAGCAATTGTAACAAGTGCGACAACGTGATAGCCATGCCATCGTTTCAATAAAAAGTTTGGCATTATTCACATCTCCTAATCGGTTCCTCGCATTCGCTTACGCAGGTTAAAACCTAAATCAATTATACCTAATATTCGAATCAGTTGCAGAAAAATCGGCAAAAGGAATACAAGAAATAATACAAGGAACGGCCAAATCACTGACTTTCTCTTGTGATGAAAATAGTAAAAGACAACGGCCATTCCCTGAATGGCCACAATCAGCTGCAGAGCCGGAAGGGCATTCTGAACCGCCAGATACACTGGCGAGCCCGGTTCAAAGCCAACGAACCCCAGCATCAGAACAACAAGGTAATACCAGATAAACACCTGTGGGAAGCCCCATTCCCGAAAAGGTGGAAAACCGGGGACCTCATTGGCGCCCTTCCTGAGAATATGAGCCGCAAGAACCTGCACCAAAAGTGCATATGTGACGCTGATCATCACCATCACCACAGGGGCGATAACGCTGAAATACTCGATCGATGCCCGCATGTCTTCCACGACCAGACCATCTGCAGGATCCACCATGTCAAGTATTGCTTCCGAGGTGTCCACTGATTCGAGCATGGCATTCTGAAACGCCTGCACAGGATCGATATTCAAAAAGAGATTTGTTGCCACATACAGGAGGACAACACCGGCCGTAACACTGAGGCCTGCGGCTTTCAGGACCAGAAAAGCCGGGGCTTCTTTATTAAATAAATACCCAATCAGGATACCGGGTATGGCAAAAAGGATCGTAAAGACGATCGAAAACGGCCCTAACAGAAAAGAAAGCAACAACGATGAAACCAGTGCAGCAATGGTTCCCTGCTTCCAGCCGTGATGATAACTCAGCCACATAAGCGGCATCGGAATGAACAGGGCTATTATCAGTCCGATCACCGGAAAAAACAGAACAATCGCCATTAAGATCAAATATGTAACAAGCGCTTTTATCGTATCTCTCCATAATGGTGAATCCATAGGCTATCCTCTGCTTTCGTTAAGATATCGATGATACCGCCTATCCATCGTATTAAAAAACCCTCCTGCTGACAAGCGGGAGGGTTTGTATCATCAGTCTGTTACAAATGGAAGCAATGCCATTGTACGGGAGCGTTTAACCGCGCGCGTCAATTGGCGCTGATACTTCGCAGATGTTCCTGTTACTCGGCGTGGAAGAATCTTACCACGCTCGGAGATGAACTTCTTCAGAAGATCGGTGTCTTTGTAGTCAATCTTTGTGATTTTGTTAACAGTGAAGTAACAAACCTTACGACGTTTTGGTCGACCTCGACGTGCCATGTATATCCCTCCTTCTTTATTATTGGCCCATTCAAGCGGTGAACGGTGCCTCTTGATCAGAACGGCAGATCATCATCGTTGATATCGATCGGTTTTCCATCACTGGCAAACGGATCGTTATCAGGCTGTGGTGATGACTGGCCCTGATTTCCGGAATAACCCTGATTTTGATTTTGGTACTGGTTCGGAGCTGATTGCTGTTGACCGTAACCTGCAGGCTGTTCATTTTGCGGTGCATACCGCTGCTGACCACCCTGTCCGCCGCCGGAGGAGCCTTTCGGTTCAAGGAACTGAACACTCTCTCCAACCACTTCTGTCACGAAAACCCGTCGTCCTTCATTATTTTCATAATTTCTGGTCTGAATTCGTCCATCAACGCCTGCAAGACTTCCTTTATTAAGGAAATTCGCCACGTTTTCAGCTTGCTTTCGCCAAACAACAATATTGATGAAATCGGCTTCTCTCTCTCCCTGCTGGTTTGAGAAAGGACGATTCACAGCAAGGGTGAAGGACGTTACCGCCACACCGTTCGCTGTATAACGCAGTTCAGGATCTTTTGTTAAACGTCCCACCAGGACGACACGGTTAATCATTCAGATTCCTCCTGACCAAATTCAGGTTTCCCTGTCTGTATTCTATACGTATTGCATCAGTCGTCTTCACGAACGATGATCGAACGAAGAATGTTATCATTGATTGAGCTTAAACGGTTAAACTCATCCAATGCGTCTTTGTTCGCATTCAATTGAATAAGTACGTAGAATCCGTCTGTGAAATCTTCGATTTCGTAAGCAAGACGTCTTTTACCCATCTCCTTCGTTTCAGTCAACTCTGCGCCGTTGTTCGTCAGGATCGTGTTGAAACGCTCAACTGTCTCTTTGACAGCCTGCTCTTCAAGATCAGGACGTACAATGTACATGATTTCATATTTGCGCATGTTCTGTCACCTCCTTTTGGACTTGGCCCTTTCCGTAGTGGAAGAGAGCAAGGAGCAAATCATCTTTCCAAATGCTCGCAAGATATAATTATAGCAGACGAACACCCTTCATACAAGCCTTTTTTAGAGATTCTCAAACAGCCGGTGTTGACTGATCGTTATATAAAAAATCCCCGCCAGGCTGGATGAGCCCGGGCAGGGATATGCGTGTATAGTGTGTCTTACTCTTACACGTTGAAACGGAAATGCACAACATCGCCGTCTTTCATGACATAGTCTTTACCTTCAAGTCGCACGTTACCTGCTTCTTTCGCAGCATTCATTGATCCTGCATCTGTCAGATCCTCGTAGGAAACCACTTCTGCACGGATAAATCCGCGTTCAAAGTCGGTATGGATAACACCGGCAGCCTGCGGTGCTTTTGTGCCTCTGCGAATCGTCCACGCACGCACTTCCTGTTTCCCTGCGGTGAAGAACGTGTCAAGACCCAGAAGATTATAGGCCGCCTTAATCAACTGATCGAGTCCGGATTCAGCGATCCCGAGATCATCAAGGAACTCCTGTTTCTCTTCCCCTTCAAGTTCAGCGATCTCTTCTTCGATCTTGGCTGAAATGACGATGACTTCAGAATTTTCTTCCTCAGCAAAGGCACGGACTTTCTGCACGTGTTCATTGCCGTCAATGTCAAGAATTTCATCTTCCCCCACATTCGCCACATACAGCACCGGTTTCATCGTGAGCAGATGCATCCCATGAACAAGTTTGGCCTGTTCTTTTGTGAAGTCAATGCTTCGCGCAGGCTTCTCGTCTTCAAATGCTTCTCTGAGTTTAACCAGGACATCATATTCAAATACGGCATCCTTGTCTTTTTGACGAGCCATTTTTTCGACTTTTCCGATACGCTTCTCGACAGATTCCATATCAGCAAGAATGAGTTCCAGGTTAATGACCTGAATATCACGGATTGGATCAACACTCCCGGATACATGGGTAATGTTATCATCAGAAAAACAGCGAACAACATGCGAAATCGCATCGACCTGACGTATATGTGACAAAAACTGATTTCCCAGTCCTTCCCCTTTACTTGCACCTTCAACAATTCCCGCAATATCCGTGAATTCAAAAGCCGTAGGCACCGTTTTATCCGGCACGACCATTTGTGTCAGTTTATCAAGTCGAGGATCAGGTACTTCCACAATGCCGACATTCGGATCGATTGTACAGAACGGATAGTTTGCTGATTCCGCTCCTGCCTGTGTAATTGCATTAAATAATGTTGATTTACCCACGTTTGGCAAACCGACAATTCCAGTAGTTAAAGCCATGTATATTCGACTCCCTTATCTCATTTCATTTTCCGTTCCAATTTACCTTCTATAGTATAGGGGGTTTGCTGACGGATTACAATGTTTCATTTTTCCGCCTTCGCGATCACCCGCTTCATTTTTTTACTGAAGTCTTTCCTTGGGATCATGACGCTGTGCTTGCAGCCATTACACTTGATCCTGATATCCATCCCCATTCGGATAATCGTCCATTCATTCGTTCCACATGGATGAGCTTTCTTCATTTCCACAACATCATGAAGTTCAAATTCTTTGTCAGCCATCATTTTTCCCCTTTCTGTTCGCCTGAATTCTTATCTAAAGAGGCCACCATTCAATCATCATCACAAACAGAACAGCAATCACAATGCCCGGAAGGAGATTGGCAACCCTGATCTTTTCAATTCCCAAGAGGTTTAATCCGATCGCCATGATCATGATCCCGCCTACCGCAGTGATTTCCGCAATCATCGCGTCCAAAAGCGCCTCCGGAATAATCTGTATAATCCACGTCGCCATTAAAGCAATGCTGCCCTGATAAAGAACGACAGGTATCGCTGAAAACATGACACCGATGCCCATAGCCGCTGCAAAGACAATCGACGAAAAGCCATCTAGCATCGATTTTGTAAGTAATACCGAATGATCCTGTCTGAATCCACTGTCGAGAGCTCCAATGATTGCCATGGCGCCAACGACAAAAAGCAGTGTTGCGGCAACAAAGCCTTCGGCAAATCGGCCGTCTCCTCCATATTTCTTCATGCGGTTTTCCATCATTGCTCCCACATGATTTAACTTTCCTTCAAGTTGAAAACGTTCGCCAATGACCGCTCCGATTGCGAGGCTCAGGATCACGATCAGAAACTGTTGACCTTCAAGGGCCATCGTGAAACCGAGCACAATGACGGCCAGGCCAATGGCCTTCATAACCGTTTCCTGCATGGATGCAGAAAATCCTTTTATTTTGACTCCGAGCCAGGCCCCCATCACGATGGCCAGCCCGTTGACGATCGTACCGAATAACACCATATGCGTCCCCTATTCCAGCATGTGCTCCATTATTTCTTGCAGTGCTCTAATAAAGTCATCGATTTCTTCCATTGTATTATATAAACCAAAACTGACTCTCAGAAGACCGTGTTCTGATGTATTCAAATATTCATGCACGAGCGGTGAACAGTGCAAGCCAGCTCTTACAGCAATATTGTAATGGTCATCAAGAATCATGGCGAGTTCATGACTGTTTAACGGTGAAGTTTTGATCGATACAACGCCAAGTCGCTTATAGCCATTCAATGGTTCAACAGCTTCAAGACCCGGTACTTCTTTCAGTTCAGATACCAAATATTTCGCCAAACCTTCTTCATGACTCGAAATTCGTTCATAGCCCTGTTCATCCACGGCTTCAATCCCTTTTAACAGTCCGGCGATGCCCGGTGTATTCATCGTGCCACTCTCCATCGCATGTGGCCATTCTTCCGGTTGACTTTTCAGTTCCGATTCTGTTCCTGTGCCTCCCAGGATAAGAGGGGTCAGCTTCATACCATCCCCTGCAATCATCACGCCTGTTCCCTGAGGTCCCAAAAGTCCTTTATGCCCCGGGAATGCGAGGAAGTCAATATGATCCTCTTTCATGGAAATCGGAAGGATACCGGCTGTTTGAGACGCATCCACTGCAAACGCAGCGTCACTGTCCCTAAGTAATTCCCCAATTTCCCGGATCGGAAGAATTTCACCGGTTACATTCGATCCGTGGGTCACCATCACGAGTCTGGTCCTCTCATTCATTGCTTCTTCGATCAGGTCCCGCCAATTCTCGCCTTCTTTCGGTGCGATGACCGACACATCAACGCCCTTCTCTTTTTTCAGTTTCTCTACGGGTCTGCTGACGGAATTATGTTCAAACACCGTCATGATCAAATGATCCCCCTTTTCAAACAAGAACCCCTGAAGGATTTGATTTAATCCCTGTGTGGCATTCATGGAGAAAACGACCCGTTCTTTGGAAGGCGCATCAAACATATCCCGTAAAGCTGTTCGTGCCTGATCGATGACTTCACCCGCTTGTCTTGATAGCCCGTGGCCACCCCTTCCAGGATTCGCACCGTAGTCCGTAAGAGCTTTCGTTACCGCGGTGACGACGGATTCAGGTTTTGGAAAACTCGACGCTGCATGATCAAAATAGATCATGGTATACACCTGCCTGTCATTCAGATTCTGTATGTCCCTGAGATCATTGTCTCGAAGAAAAGAGCGGAGGAGTTTACCCTCTCGCCCTTAAATCTCCTCTTCTGCTTCTTCAGCAGACATCAGTCGAAGAATACGTTGTAAATCATCGTCGTCAAAAAAATCAATTTCAATTTTACTCTTTTTCTTTCCCGGTTTGATCGTCACGTTTGTACCGAAATACGATTTCAGGAATGCTTCCCGATCTTTAAGATACACATCCAGGGCGGGTTTCCCTTTGGATGTTTCACGTGAAACATTTTCGTTCATGTCGTGAATCACAGATTCTAGATGTCTCACGCTCCATTGTTCTTTGATAGTTTTTTGCAGAAGCGGTGACAGTTTCTTGTCTTCTTTCAAACCGAGTAATGCTCTGGCATGTCCGGTTGAAATTTTTTCTTCCTGCAAATATTGTTGAACGATTTGCGGGGCTTGCAACAGTCGTAAATAATTGGCGATATGAGGTCTGCTTTTCCCCAGTTTAACGGATAGCTGATCCTGGGTTAAAGATAAATGCTCCATTAATTTTTTATAAGCTTTTGCTTCTTCAAGCGGATTGAGATCTTCTCTTTGCAAGTTCTCAATCAGAGCCAGTTCCATCATTTCATCGTCCGTCAGTTCGCGGACAATAGCGGGGACTGAATCGAGTTTAGCAGCTTTTGCAGCCCGATAACGCCGCTCACCTACAACGATTTCATAACCTTTTATACTCTTGCGAACAACAAGAGGCTGGAGGATTCCATGCTGCTCGATCGATTGTCTCAACTCATCGATAGCCTCATCGTCAAAATGCTTTCGCGGCTGATACGGATTGGGACGCAAGTCTTTGATCTTGATGTTCTGAGCGCCCTGAGAATCAGACTCCTCATATCGCTCCGAGTCGGGGAAAAATGCGCCAATTCCTTTACCCAGTCCTTTACCCATGTGCAATCACTTCCTTTGCGAGATCAATATACACCTCAGCACCTCGGGATCGGGCGTCATAAGAAATGATGGATTCCCCATGACTTGGTGCCTCACTTAAGCGAACATTCCTTGGTATAATCGTTGAAAAGACTTTTTCATGAAAATATTTCTTCACCTCTTCAATTACCTGAATTCCGAGATTCGTTCGGGCATCAAACATTGTCAAAAGTACGCCTTCGATCTCCAGATCATGATTGAGATGCTTTTGAACAAGTCGGACCGTATTCAAAAGCTGACTCAAACCTTCAAGGGCATAGTACTCACATTGAACAGGAATAAGTACGCTATTAGCCGCTGTCAGGGAATTCAGCGTCAACAATCCAAGAGACGGTGGACAGTCAATGATAATGAAATCATACTCATCACGTATCGACTCAATCGCATTTTTCAGACGCACCTCTCTGGAAATCGTAGGTACGAGTTCAATCTCAGCCCCTGCAAGCTGAATCGTTGATGGCACTATGTACAAATGTTCCGTATTTGTAGGTAAAATAATATCCTTCACATCGGAATCCTCAACAAGAATATTATAAATGCATTCATCGACGTCTCCTTTTTCGATCCCGATTCCACTCGTTGTGTTTCCCTGCGGATCAATATCAATGATGAGCACTTTTTTTCCTTCATAAGCAAGTCCTGCACTCAGGTTGACGGCTGTGGTTGTCTTTCCGACACCGCCTTTTTGGTTTGCGATTGCGATTACTCTTCCCACTGGTTTCACCTGCCTGTCTTTATATTGTTCGCTCTGTTACCTGTTTTCAGTTTACCATGATTTCATTCAATCTCCTATTTCAAGAACACAACAATTTCTGTTTATTAAACAAATCGAATAAAAAGCCATTCCCACGCTCAGGAACGGCCCATCCTTGATGCTGATCATTCATTTTTTAGGTATTCGAATCGTAAACTGATAATAATCGTCGTGTTCTTCTTCGTCCGTATCAATGGATAACCCGGTTTGAGAAACCATATCAACCGATTGCCGAATGGTATTCATCGCCAAGCGAGTGTCTTTCGAGACACTTTTCACTTTTGGTCTTTTCTTTTTTTCAGGCTTATGCAGCGCTTTTTTTACGGCTTCTTCTGTTTGTTTCACATTCCATTCTTTTTCGATCACAGAAACCAGAATTTTCACCTGCGCCGTTTCTTCTTTTACCGATAACAACGCTCTCGCATGCCGTTCGGTTATTTTCCGTTGTTTCAACGCTTCCTGCACTTCACCGCTGAGTTGCAGGAGCCTCAGTTTATTGGCAACCGTTGACTGCCCCTTCCCGAGTCGCTGGGCGAGGCTTTCCTGAGTTAATCCGTGCAGTTCCAACAGTTTTTGATAAGCGGCTGCTTCTTCAATCGATGTTAATTCTTCACGTTGAAGATTTTCTATTAACGCTACAGATGCTGTTTTTGTATCGTTCATTTCTTTAACAACAGCCGGTACCGTTTCCCACCCCAGTGTTTGAACGGCACGCCAACGCCTTTCTCCCGCGATGATTTCATAGTGATCATCACGCTTTCGGACGATAATCGGTTGAATCATGCCATGTGTATGAAGCGTTTCTGCCAGTTCTTCGATTTTATCTTCGTTAAACACCGTGCGCGGTTGGAATGGATTTGGAACGATATCATTGACTTGAATCCGTTCCACTTCTTCTCGCTCATCAATCAGCGCATCTTCCACCTTCTCTTCATCTGAATCTTGTTGTTGATCATCCAGACCGAGCCATTTAGAAAATGATTGTTTCAAGGGAGCACCACCTTCACAAAACGTTCATTGACCTCTTAAATGTTTCACGTGAAACATTCTGGTTATCGCCTTCACTTTCATTACCCTAATACAGTATACGTCAACTGAGCGATTTCATCTACCGAACATAATGAAAAATTTGATCTGCCTGATTCATTATCCTCCTGACCCGAGCATTTATGCAACGGACAATCGGGTCTCACTGTTATATCGGTTCTTTATTTGGTGTCCCGGGTTTTCTGGGATATTTCTTCGGCGTATTGCTAATTTTATCGATCAGCAGCATCACACGATCCCCATCATCCCCAGGTAATGCAAAAGTAAATGATTGTTTGAGTTTGCCACCAAGAGCCTGAATAGCTTTTTTGGATTCAGCAAGTTCCTCCATTCCCTGCGAACCTTTCATGGCAAGGAAAATTCCCCCTGACTTCACGAACGGCATACACAGTTCTGTCAATACAGGCATACGGGCAACCGCTCTTGAAATCGCCAAGTCAAATCTGTCACGGTACTCTGACATCCGCCCTGCTTCCTCTGCGCGACTGTGAATCGCCTGAACACCGGAAAGTGACAGTGCATCTGATAAGGCATGAAGAAACGTAATGCGCTTGTTTAATGAGTCAATGATCGTAACCTCAAGATGAGGAAACACAATTTTTATGGGAATCGAAGGGAAACCCGCACCTGCCCCCACATCCACAACGGACGTTGCTTTCGAAAAATCAACAAATTCACAGGCTGTGATGGAATCATAAAAATGCTTCAAGTACACATCCTCTTTATCCGTAATGGCCGTCAGGTTCATTCTCGTATTCCAATCGACAAGCAAATGATAATAAGCATCGAACTGACGCATTTGTTCATCCGTCAGTTCAATGCCTTTCTTTCGTAAGGCTTCTTTAAACTCCTGTTCTGTCATGATCGCAGCTCCCCGCCTTTAAGAATTCGTCCCCTGCAAACGTCCCTGTTCGAGATACACGAGTAAGACCGAAATATCCGATGGGTTCACTCCTGATACTCTCGACGCCTGGCCGACAGAAATCGGTCTGACCTCATTGAGTTTTTGTCTTGCTTCAATGGCAAGACCATTGATTGAGAGATAGTCAATGTCTTCAGGAATCTTTCTGTTTTCCATCTTCAGTGAACGCTCCACCTGTTCAAGCTGTTTGGCAATATATCCTTCATACTTGATTTGAATCTCAACCTGTTCTTTAACGTCATCTGTCAGAACGGTTTCTGCAGGTACCAGGGCATCAACAAGGCTGTATGACAATTCCGGACGTTTAATCAGCACATCCGCACTCATCGCCTCTTTAAGCGGCGATGCTCCGAGATCCTCAAGCACCTGATTGTTTTCAGGGGTCGCCTTGATAATGGCCTTTCGAAGGCGTTTGATCTCTTTTGCAATCTCGGCTTTTTTCTGTTCAAAGCCCTCGAAACGATTCTGATTCACCAGACCAATCTCATAACCTTTTTCCGTCAGACGAAGATCTGCATTGTCATGACGGAGCAAAAGGCGGAATTCAGCACGTGACGTCAACAGACGGTAAGGTTCATTCGTCCCCTTCGTAACGAGGTCATCAATCAGGACGCCAATATAAGCTTCAGAACGATCCAGTATCAATGGTTCTTTTTCCTGAACCTTCAGCGCTGCATTAATCCCTGCCATCAGACCCTGTCCGGCAGCCTCTTCATAGCCGCTCGTTCCATTGATTTGTCCGGCTGTAAACAACCCGGAGATCCGCTTCGTTTCGAGACTCGGCCAAAGCTGTGTCGGTACAATGGCATCATATTCAATCGCATACCCGGGTCTCATCATCCGAACGGACTCCAATCCGGGTACCGTTTTCAGGATTTCATGCTGGACATCCTCAGGAAGACTTGTCGAAAGCCCCTGCACATACACTTCCTGAGTATTTCGTCCCTCCGGCTCAAGAAAAATCTGATGACGAGGCTTGTCGTTAAACCGGACGATTTTGTCTTCAATTGACGGGCAGTACCGCGGACCTGTTCCTTCGATCATCCCCGAATACATCGGAGAACGATGCAAGTTCGCATTGATCAGTTCATGCGTCTCCGGGCTCGTATAAGTCAGCCAGCACGGCAACTGATCTGTTATAAAGGCTGTCGTCTCATATGAGAAAGCACGAGGTTCTTCATCTCCAGGCTGAATCTCCGTCTGACTGTAATCAATGGAATGCCCATTAACCCGCGGAGGTGTTCCCGTCTTAAAACGGACCATCTCAAAACCGAGTTCTTTCATATGATGGGATAAATTCACCGAAGGCTGCATGTTATTCGGACCACTCTCATACGACAGTTCACCGATAATCACTTTCCCTCTCAGATACGTACCGGTTGTAATAATGACAGAATCCGCTTCGTAACGTGCTCCTGTCTGCGTAATCACACCTTTTACCTGATCATCTTCCACAATGAGTTCTTCGACCATTCCCTGCCTGAGCAGAAGGTTATCCGTATCTTCAATGACTTTTTTCATTTCATGTTGATACATAAATTTATCTGCCTGCGCACGAAGAGCCCTTACAGCCGGGCCTTTTCCTGTGTTCAACATCCGCATCTGGATATGCGTCTTGTCAATGTTTCGTGCCATTTCCCCGCCGAGGGCATCGATTTCACGAACAACAATGCCTTTGGCCGGTCCGCCTACAGACGGGTTGCACGGCATGAACGCAACAGCATCCAGGTTCAATGTCAGCATCAGCGTGTTCGCACCCATTCGTGCAGAAGCAAGTCCTGCTTCAACACCTGCATGTCCCGCACCGACGACGATGACATCAAATTTACCTCCAAAATAACTCACAATAAAATCCTCCTTTTAACGTTCATCTGCCAAGATCCACTAAGAGAACTGGTGATCCCTGCAGACATCCTGCAATCCAACGCTGAACACAAACATTCACGTTTCCTTGTTATTTCCCTAAACAGAACTGGGAGAAGAGCTGATCGATCAGGCTCTCATGGACACTGTCACCGATCACTTCACCAAGCAGCTCCCAGGCTTTTGTAATATCAATCTGGACCATATCAACCGGCATCCCTGTTTCCACAGCCATCAGTGCTTCATCAATGGATCGTTTCGCCTGATTCAATAAAGCAATATGTCTGGAATTTGAGACGTAGGATAAATCACCGGAATCAAGATCTCCTTCGAAAAACAGATCGCGAATGGCTTCCTCGAGTTCGTCTACTCCCTCATCTTTCAATAAAGAAGTGGTGACAACTGGATGCTGACCTGCCAACTGGTTGACTTCCTTCATATCAATCTGTCCGTCAAGATCCCGTTTGTTCACTATCACAATGGTATCCTGATCTTTGACAAGCTCAAACAGTTCTCTGTCCGAATCCGTCAACGGTTCATTATAGTTTACAACAAAGAGAATCAGCTCTGCATCTATCATGACCTGTCTGGACCGCTCGACACCAAGCCGTTCCACCACATCTTCCGTTTCACGAATGCCGGCCGTATCGAGAAGCTTGAGCGGCACTCCCCGAATATTCACGTACTCTTCGATGACATCCCGCGTCGTTCCCGGAATTTCCGTCACAATGGCTTTGTTTTCATGCACCAGGCTGTTTAAGAGCGACGATTTCCCCACATTCGGTCTTCCTACTATAACGGTGGAAAGCCCTTCTCGCAAGATCTTCCCCTGTTCGGCTGTCGTTAACAGCCTGTCAATTTCCTGTTTGACATACGTCGACTTTTCCCTGAGCAAATCAAGGGTCACTTCTTCTGCATCATATTCAGGGTAATCGATATTCACTTCCACAGAAGCAACGGTCTCTAAAAGCGCCTGCCGAAGGGTCTGGATCCGATTTGATAATTTCCCTTCCACCTGTTTCATCGCCACATTCATTGCACGATCCGTCTTCGCCTGAATCAGATCCATGACCGCTTCAGCCTGGGACAGATCAATCCGCCCATTCAAAAATGCGCGCTTTGTGAATTCTCCAGGTTCCGCCAGACGTGCCCCCTCATTCAAAATAAGCTGCAGGACCCGATTCACACTCGTCAATCCGCCGTGACAGTTGACTTCAATCATGTCTTCTTTCGTGTACGTTTTCGGCGCCCGCAAAACCGACACCATGACTTCTTCAATAATCTGTCCGTCTTCCGGATTTATCAGATGACCATAATTAATTGTATGACTCGCCACTTCCTGTAAAGGAACGGCACCTTTATATAAACGATCCGCCAGTTCAACGGCTTTCGGACCACTGATTCTGACAATACCAATGGCTCCCTCTCCCATTGGGGTTGAGATCGCGGAAATTGTATCCATATCCATTAAAGAGTCCTCCTCTTTGATTCGTTCACTGCTTCACTTATCCACAGCTGTCATCGTTCAATCGAAACTGATACCAATTAAACAGATTAACACAGTTCACACATTATGAAAAGCATCCACATGTGGATAGCTGAAATCAGTGACCGTCATAATCGTAAACTGTGGATAACCGTCCGCAGGATGGATATCCACAGCCCATTATGATATGAAAGGCACCCAGCACGGTCCAGGTTGCATGTATCCGTGTTAATCATTTCTATAATAAAGCCTAAAAAAAAGAACCCCTGGCCATCATTCAGCCAAGAGTTCTTCTGCTGTTCTTATTCAGGATTCATTCGGTACGACAACGATCCGACGATGCGGTTCTCTGCCTTCAGAATAAGTGGATACTGTATGAATATGCTGCAAAGCCGTATGAATGATCTTACGTTCATGAGCATTCATCGGTTCAAGCTTCACTTCGCGGCCTGTACGGACTGCTTTCTCACTGAGACGCTTTGCCAACGTTTCGAGGGCTTCACGCCGACGGTCCCGGTATCCTTCCGCATCCAGATAAAACTTCATATAGTTATCAGACTGTCTGTTTGCGACAAGATTAACGAGATACTGGAGAGAATCAAGCGTTTGACCGCGTTTGCCGATCAACACGCCTATTTCTGCGCCCGAAATCGTCAAATACATGCCTTCTTTACGCTCTTCTGCCTCCACACTTGCGGTAATGCCCATTTTATCGATCGTGTCACGGAGAAACACCAGCGCCTCTTTTAACGGGTCCGGCTTTAAACGGACTTCAACCAGTGCCGGCTTATTGCCAAGGAACCCGAGAAACCCTTTCTCGGGTTCCTCGAGGACCGTGTAATCCACCTGTTCCGCAGTCACTTCCAATCGGTCAAGACCATTTTGCACAGCTTCTTCAACGGTTTTACCTGATACAGTCACTTTTTTCACTTTTTCTTCGCTCCCCCTGATTTCGCCTTGTTCTTACCTCCGGAACCCTGGGGTTTCTTCTTGTTTTCTTCTTTTTGCTGTTCTTCAGTCTTACCCACATTCGGTCCGGTAATAAACTGTGTCTGAACAATCATGAAGATGTTACCAATTACCCAGTACAGAGCAAGAGCAGACGGGAAGAATGCGGCAAATGCCATGATCATAATCGGCATCACATAAAGCAGCACTTTCATCTGCGGGTTGTCCTGCACCATCATCATCCGCTGCTGAATAAACGTGGTTGCACCGGCAACGAGCGGCAGAATAAAGTACGGATCGGCACTTCCAAGTTCAAACCACAGGAACTGCTGCGGTTCATACATGCCCACATAACGTTCATCAATATTCGGGTTAATCTGTGGTGTCCGGATAATCGCATGATAAAAGGCAATCAGGATTGGCATTTGAATGAAGATTGGCAAACACCCGGCCAACGGATTCACCTTGTTCTCCTGGAACAGCGCCATCGTTTCCTGCTGGAGCTTTTCCTGCGTTTTCTTGTCTTTTGCACTGTATTTCTGCTGCAGTTCTTTCATTTGCGGCTGGATCGCCTGCATGGCTTTCGTACTCTTCGTCTGTTTGATCATCAGAGGCAAGATCAAAATACGGAGCATGATCGTCACAATGATGATGGCCAAGCCGTAGCTGTTATTTAAAAATTCAGCGATGGTCGTCATCAGCCATGAGAGCGGATAAACGAAAAACGGATCCCAAATCCCGCTTTCCGCATCTGTGATGGGCTGATCGATGTTAAAACAACCGGTCATTAACAGTGTCAGACCGATCAGAAGGGTAATGACTGACAATTTTTTAAACACGTTACTGGTCCCCCTATCTCCTGTTTCCATTCCATTTATTTATCCATGTCAACCGGTATCAGACGCGGTTGAACGCAGACATCGTTACTCATGATGATCCTTCTTGCGAGACTTCTTCTCTGGGACCGGATCAAAGCCCCCGGGATGAAACGGATTGCACTTTAAGATTCGGATCACGGTCATCAAGCCGCCTTTCAAAAAGCCAAACCGCTCAATGGATTCTGCACCGTATTGACTGCATGTCGGATAAAACCGGCATGATGGCGGTGTATACCTCGATATGTAACGCTGGTACAGCCTGATTAATCCGATTGCAGCTTTTTTAAACATACTTTCCCCGCCTTTGTTTACGAACGAGACTGCCGGACGTTTCGGTTCATGAGGCCAGCGACACGAAAGACATGATGAATGGACTTGTTCACATCATGAAAATCCATCGTGGCAACGGGTTTTCTGGCAATAATGACGACATCCTGTCCTAAAGGGAGATGATCCAGCTGATGACGGATCACTTCCTTGACAAGCCGTTTGATCCGGTTCCTCGTTACGGCATTTCCGATCTTTTTACTGATCGACAGCCCAAAACGGCTCGGATCCTGATCGTTTCGGTCAAACGTATAGACAACAAACTGACGATTCGCCACCGATTTGCCATGTTTAAATACCGTCTGAAAATCCTCATTCTTTCGTAGACGATGTTCCTTTTTCATAACCGTTATTGCACCTCATCCAGGACTGGCCGAGCAGTTACGTGCGACGCAGTCAGTATTCAGTATAAAGAATCCAAAGGCATTCGCCAAGTGGAATCCGGATTGTTCACAAAAAAGAAAACCAGATCGAAACCATTCACTCGCTGATGAGGAATGATATTGATCTGGTTTCTGACGACTGCTTATTTCGCGAGCACATGCTTTCCTGTAAAAAACAGAAAGGCTCGCTGAATGAGCGGCCCGTTTTACGCAGAAAGTACCTTTCTTCCTTTACGGCGACGACTGGCGAGAACGCGACGGCCATTGCTCGTTGACATACGCTGACGGAAACCGTGTACTTTTTTACGCTTACGGTTGTTTGGATTGAATGTTGGTTTGCCCATGTATTACACCTCCTGATTCCGGGTTTATGAATGGATTATTCATGCGGTACTTGTGATTGTTTACCTGTCTGATTATCGATCGGTCCAAATGGTAAAGTCAATACAGACATCCTTGTAA